>NZ_JBFBNR010000065.1:0-36729 GCF_040687675.1 Kitasatospora sp. NPDC056731 | reverse complement strand
TCCGCCCCCCCGGGAACAACCCCCGGGGCCCCCACCCACTGTGCGCGCCGGCCCCAGTGGCAGAAGTAGCGGGGACAGGATTTGAACCTGCGACCTCTGGGTTATGAGCCCAGCGAGCTACCGAGCTGCTCCACCCCGCGTCGGTAGTACCAACCTTACGGCACCGGCCGGCGATCACCTAATCGGTTACCCGGCGGCCGGGTGCGCGCGGCCGGCCGAGATGCGGGTTGCCGTCCCCAACTGAAAGTCAGGCGTAGACGGTGGCCCGGACCCGGTCCAGGTCCGTGAGCAGGGTGTCCAGCTGCGAAGGGTCGTTGGCATAGGCGAGCACGGCTCGGTAGAACGCGCTCTGCATCGCGTCCGGCATCAGGTCGGAGGCGTCGAACCGTACCGCCCGGGCGTCGACCAGCAGTTGGCCCAGGCGCCGGGACAGGGCGTCCGGGTAGACGGTGGTGGGCACCTGGCGGTTGGGGCTCAGTGCACCGCCGCGGGCCACCCAGATCTGCTGCGCCTCGGGTGTCGTGAGGTAGGCGACGAGCTGCTGGGCGGCCGGGGTGGCGTGGAACATGCCGAGCAGGTCGCCCGCCACCTCCTCGGTGCCCTTGAATCCTTCGTCGATGGTCGGGAACCGGGCGAAGTCGTAGTCCTCGCCGGCCTTGAGCTGCGGGTCGCCCTGCTGGTAGTAGTCCGTGATGAAGGACGCCGCGTGCTCGAAGTAGCAGCCCGGCTGCCGGCCGAACAGCGAGTTGCCCGAGCCGGCGAAGTCGGTGAGCAGCATGCCGCGGGAGTCACCGCGGACCAGGCCCTTGGCGGCGACCACGTCTCCCCAGGTCTGCCAGGCCCGTTTGATCGCAGGAGAGTTCCAGGCGAGCGCGCCGCTCGCCCACTGGTCGTAGACGTCCGGCCCGGACTGGGCGAGGACGATGTCCTCCAGCCAGTCGGTGCCCGGCCAGCCGGAGGCGGAGCTGGACTCCAGCCCGACACACCACGGGGGGACACCCGCCCCGGCGATCTGCCGGTCCAGGGTGTTCAGCTGGTCCCAGCTGCCGGGTGGCGTCCAGCCGTGTGCGGCAAGGGCCTTGGGGGAGTACCAGATGAGGCTCTTCACCGAGGCCTTGACGAACACGGCGTACTGCTTGCCGTCCACGGCGCCCAACCGCACCCAGCTCGCTCCGTACTGCGCGGCCATGCCCGGCAGGTCGAGCGCACCGTCGAGCGGGGCCAACCGGCCGGCCCGGGCGTACTGCACCAGCTTTCCGGGGCTGGAGAGGACGGCGAGATCGGGCGGCGTCCCGTTGTCGACCCGGTCGGCCAGTACGGTGTCGGAGTCCCGGGAGCCCTGGTAGTCCACCCTGATCCCGGTCCGCTGCTCGAACGGCGCGACCATGGCCAGGAACGAGTCCCGCTCGCTGCCGGTCCAGGTGCCGAGCACATGGACCACAGGTCCCGACCCGCCGCTGCTGCAGGCCGTGGGGCCGAAGAGGGCGACCAGCAGCAGGGCGAGACAGGCCCGGGCCCAGCGGTCTGCCCTGCTCATCGCGCGGCCCGGTACTCGTCGATCCGTGGCCAGAGGCCGCCCAGGCAGAGCACCGCGATGGCGGCGCACAGCACCGGGAGCGCGCGGCCCAGGTCCAGGTCGGAGCGGGCCGCTGATTCGGCATCGGCCAGCCGTTGCCGGTCCAGCTCCGTGAGGCGGGCCAGGTCGGCGTCGAACGCCGCGCCGGCGCCGCCCAGTTGGGCGGCGCCGGGGCCGACAGCCGTGGCCACCACGGTGGGGTCGGCCGCGGCTGCCGTGGCGGGGCCGCGCGTGGCGGCCTGCCGGCGCAGCTCGGCATCGGCCGCGGTGAACTGCTGGAAGTCCCGGAGGGTGTGCAAGGCGGCGTCCCGTTTCGCTGGGGAGGAGTCGGGGCGGAGGTCGGCATCGAACAGGTCGGCGAGGATGCCGTGGAACGCGGGCTGCTGGTTCTCGGCCGCCGCGACCGCTCCCGGCGTGACCGGACGGTCCGCCAGCGGGCCGGTGTAGGTGGCGAAGTCGTCGGAAAGGTCCTGTCCGGGGACGGTCTGGACCACCGCCAGCGCATCACCGCCTGCCGCTTCGGCGGCGAGCGCGCGAGCCTGCCAGGTGGCGGTCAGCCGGGGCAGCACCTCGTCGGTGGCGGTGCCGAAGGCTCGGTCGGTGTGCAGGGTCGCCACCACCGTCCAGCCGGCCAGCGTGAGCAGCAGGACGGACGCGGTGAGCAGGTACGGGTTGAGTCGCCGGTTGAAGTGGCGGCTCAGAAAGCGCTGCGTACCGACCAGCAGGACCAGGGCGAGTACCGCGGGGGCGAGCACGCCGAGCAGCACGACCGGGGCGAGCCATCCGCTCTGCTGTTGCCGGCCCAGTTCCTGCTGCTCGGCGGCCCGCAGTTGCTGGACCTGGGCGAGGACTCCGTCACCGGGTTTGTGCATCAGGCTTGAGGCGTAGCTCAAGTAGGCGGCGCCGAGGGCACCCTGGCTCTCGGTGGCATGCGCCTGTTCGATCAGGCTGGTGTACTCGACGAGCAGTCCCTCGACGGCCTGCAGTCGCCCGCTCCCGGCCGGCCCGGTCGCGTCGTGCTCGGCGGCCCGGGCCAACGCCTGGTGGGCCGACTTCAGATCGTCCTGGTAACGCTGCCCCGGCCCGCTCAGGCGCGCCGTCCCCGAGGCGAAGCTCCCGGCCGCGACCCGGTCCGCGTCGGCGAGCAGGTACGACAGCTGCGCGATGTCGACAAGGGCCGGGTCGGCGTGGGCTTCGGCGGCGGACACCGCCGTGTGCGCGCCGGCGAGCGCCGCCTCCAACGTCCCCCACAGCGCCGCCGTGCACAGGACCAGCGCGACCACAACCCGGCGCAGCCGGCCCGGAGTGGTGGCTGGCGCGGCGGGCCTGCGGCCGAAGCGGTGCGACCGTGACCCCACGCCGGCAATGGCCGCCATCCGCATCCCGCCCCCCGGCTCGGCCCGTCAGGAGCCCGACGGATCGTCGCCCACCCTAGCCGCGCGACTATGGAGTGGCTACCGGGAAGCGGAATATGACGGAGTATCAGTTTCGACTCCGGCGGCCCGGGCGTCGTACTCTGACGCACCGTCAGCTTGGCGGTCACCCTACGCGGTCCGCTCGATCGAGGTCATCTCCACTCCACCCGGTGTCGTCGTCCGAGCCTGCCGCGTCCTACGGGTGACGGCTGTTCCGGGACCAGGAGGGGGCTGCGCCCTGTTCCTCCTGCGGCGCGTACGGCTGGGGGTACGGGTAGGTGTGGTGGTCCGGCTGCGGTGGCGTGGGCCACTGCGACCAGGGCTGGGACTGCGGCGACCGCGGCGCCTCTGCGCGGGGGTGCCGGGGGCGGGGCGGGGGGTCATGCGGCCCGGGCACAGGGGCCATCACAGGCTGCGGCCGAGGAGCGCGGCCAGGGCGGGCACCAGGACGACGGACAGCAGGAACGCGGAGAGCAGGATGCCGAGCGCGGTCGCGAAGCCGATCTGCTGGGTCGAGGGCTGCGGGGTCACGGCGACCGAGATCGCGTCGGCGATGGGCATCAGCGTCTCCACGGTCAAGAACTACATCACCAGCATCTTCGCCAAGCTGAGCGTCCGCGACCGCGCCCAGGCGGTGATCGCGGTCTACGAGTCCGGCCTGGTCGAGGCCCGCCCCGCGAACCCGCCGGGCTGAGGCGGGTTGATTCCGGCAGCGGTACTCCACAGACGGCCTCCGTGTCCGGCCTGACACTCCAGCGTGGGGAAGCCGCGAATGCGCCTGGCTAAGCTCTCGATCATGTGGAGACAAGTAATCCAGGAGGTCTTTCCTGAGGCAGGCTTCCAGGAGCCAGCTCAGGCGTCCGAGATCGTCGAAGCCGAGGAGCGGCTCGGGCGAACGTTGCCTGCGGAGCTCAGGCAGTTGCTTCTCGAAAGCAACGGGGTGATCGGACGCACCTACGTGGACACCATCTGGACGGTCGACCAGATCGTCCAACAGAACCTGCTCTTCTGGTCTGACGAATCCTTCGCCCAGCTGTACATGCCTTTCGATGCCCTCCTGTTCTTCGGGGACAACGGAGGCGGTGATCAGTTCGCCTTGGTGCAGAAGCCCGAGCGTCCAGACGTGTTCGTCTGGGAACACGAGAACGACAGCCGCAGATGGGTGGCCAACAACCTGCGGGACTACCTGGGTCGTTCGCTGCGCACTGGCGGAGACGACTGGTATCGGCTGTAAGCCAAGTCGGTCAGCGGCACAGGGCCGCGTCCACCGTGGCCGCTGTCGTGCGGCGGCCTCTACCTTCTGGAGCGCGGGAGGGCACCTACCGGGTGCTCGGGCCGGGAGGCCGATGGGGCAGCATGGGTGACGGACCACCACCGGGATCCGTGGTGCCTCTGCGCCTGTGCGGGCGCGCAGACCCGCCCGAACGGAAGACATCTTCGTGACCGATACCGCCGCCGTCCTCGCCGAGCAGATCCGGGCCCGTCTCGCCGGGTACGAGCGCCGGTTCAGCACGCTGTCCGAGCAGTACTTCCAGGACCTGGCCGCCGCCTTCGACGCTCCGTCGTTCAGCCGGTTCACCCCGGACTGCCTGGCCCTGCTGCGGGACCTGTCGCTGCGCGGCGGCAAGCGGATGCGGGTGGCCCTGCTCTTCGAAGCGGCCCGGCTGGTGACTGCCGAGCCCGTGGCGGGGCTGGACGACGCCGCGCTGAGCATCGAACTGCTCCAGACCCACGGGCTGGTCCACGACGACATCATCGACGACAGCCCCACCCGCCGGGGCGGGCCCTCCACCTACTACGCCTACCGGGGGCGGTTCCCCGACCGGCCGCAGACCGCGCTGGGGCTCGCCGTCCTCGCCGGCGACCTCGCACTCGCGCTGTCGCTCCAGGTCCTTCTTGATTCCCGGGCCCCGCTCCCGGTCCGACAGGCCATGGTCGAGGTGCAGACGCGGGCGGCAACGGCCACGTTCGTCGGCCAGATCATCGACCTGGAGCGGGACTTCACCGCGGACCCGGACGAGGAGGTGCTGCACGACGTGGCCGATTACAAGACCGCCCGCTACTCGGTCCTCGCCCCGCTCCAGTTGGGACTGCTCGCCGCCGGCGTCCAGCCCGCCCGCCACGACGAGGAACTTCGCCGCTACGCCCGGCTGGTGGGGATCTGCGGGCAGCTGCGCGACGACTACCTGGACCTCTTCGGCGACGCGGGGACGATGGGCAAGCCCACCGGAACGGACATTCGGGAGGGGCGGCGCAACTACACCGTCCGTGCCGTCCTGGCGGCGGCCACCGACTCCGAGCGGGCCATGGTGGAGTCCGCACTCGGCGACGGAGCCTGCACCGAGGAGACCATCGCCGCCATCCGCGACCTCGCCCACCGCCACGGCGTCCCGGAGCGGATGCGGGCGGACATGCGGCGCTTCGCCCACGCGGCCGCCACGGAGGCCGCAGCCTGGCGCCCCAGGTGGCGGGAGGAGGCCGTCGCGTTCTTCGAGTACCTGCCGAGGTGGAGCGTCGAGCGAGTCCGGTGAGGTGAGGGGGGAGCGCGACACGGAGGACGGAGGACGGGGGAGGGGCGAGCGGGGAATCTCGCCCGTCCCTGATCGGTGGTCAGTTGGCTCCGGGCCCGACCTCGGTGGTGAGGACGAGCTTGCCGCGGGTGCGGCCCGCCTCGCCGCGGGCATGAGCGGCCCCAGCCTGCTCCAGCGGGAAGGTCTGCTCCACCTCGACGGCGACCTCGCCGGCGTCGATCAGTGCGGCGATCTTCGTCAGCGCGGCGCCGTCCGGTTCGACCAGGAACGGGGTGACCCGCACGCCGGCCGCCTCGGTGGCCGCAGCCAGCTCGGGGGAGACGCCGGCCGGGATGGCGATCAGCAGGCCGCCGGGGCGCAGGACCTTCAGGGAGCGGGTGCTGGTCAGGTCGTGGGCGTTGCCCACCAGGTCGATGACGACGTCGATGCCGGCGGTGGCGTCCTCGAAGCGGGAGCTGGTGTAGTCGATCGCCTCGTCGGCGCCGAGCTCCTTGAGCCAGGAGTGCCGGGCGGCGCTGGCGGTGGCGATCACGTGGGCGCCCAGGTGGCGGGCGAACTGGACCGCGAAGTGGCCCACCCCACCGGCGGCTGCGGTGATCAGCACCCGCTGGCCGGCCCGCACCTGGGCGGTGTCGACGACGGCCTGCCAGGCGGTCAGTGCCGCCAGCGGCACGGCGGCGGCGTGCACGTGGTCGAGCGTGGCCGGCTTGCGGGCGAACTGCCGGGCCGGGGCGGTCACGTACTCGGCGTAGGCGTTCGCGGCGCGTGGGAACCACGGCATGCCGTACACCTCGTCACCGGCCTTCAGCGTGGTCACGCCGAAGCCGACCTCCTCGACCACGCCGGACACGTCCCAGCCGAGCGTGAACGGCGGCTCACCCAGCAGGCCGGCCATGCCGGAGCCGCCGCGGGTCTTCCAGTCCACCGGGTTGATCCCGGCCGCGTGCACCCGCACCAGCACCTCCGTCGGCAGCGGCACCGGGCGCGTCACCTCGGCGACCCGCAGTACCTCCGGCCCGCCGAACGTGTCCTGGACCACCGCACGCATCGTGTCTGCGGACATGTGTCATCTCCCGAAGCATCAGAGGCTGGAAGGCCGTTCAGCGGCCGTTCCTTGATGTCGGCGACGCTATCCCCGCGGGTATGGTTACCTTCAAGGGCTAGTACTTCCCATCGGGAAGTGTCCTGGTGAGGAGAGTGAGCATGACGACCACCTGCCCCAGCGGCGAGCACTCGCAGCACGACGTCTACGCCGCCCAGTGCCCCTGTCGCATCCTGCTCGACCTGCTCGCCAACAAGTGGGCTGCCCTCGCCATCGGCGCCCTCGAAGACGGTCCCCAGCGGTTCGGTGAACTCCAGCGCCGCCTCCAGGGCGTCAGCCCCAAGGTGCTGACCCAGACCCTGCGCCGCCTGGAGGACTTCGGCATCCTCGACCGCACCGTGTACCCCGTCGTCCCCCTGCACGTCGAGTACTCCCTCACCCGCCTCGGCCAGAGTGCCGCGGTGCCGTTGAACGCGCTTCGCTCCTGGGTCGAGGAGAACATCGACCAGGCCTTCCGCCCGGAGCCGGTCGCGGGGTAGCCCGGCATCGGCCACGACCGGCTCTCGCAGCCGAGGGTTCAGCACGCCGCTGACGGTGGGCCCGCGGTCGGGGGCCCACCGCCGGGGCCCGCGGCCACCCGATCCGCCCCTGAACTCAGGGCCGACGCAGGCGGCGGCCGCGCTGGGCCTCCATCGTGCCGCGGGGGCGATGGAGCGGGGGTGGTCCTCGGCCGCCGGGTCGATGCCGAGCAGCCGGTTGTGGCGCAGGTGCACCAGGCCGGGCAGCTCGGAACCCCCGGGGGGTGCAGCGCCTCGCCGCAGCGGGCGAGTGCACCGGCCCCCGCCATCCCCCGTCCGTACAAGGAGAAAGCATGCCCAGGGACATCGCCACGGTCTGTCTGGACGCGACCGCGGCCGACGATGTGACGACCGCCCTCGCTGCCGCCCTCGCTCCCTTCGAGCACGACGCCCAGCCCGTCGACGACCGCTGGCAAGGTGAATGGGACTGGTGGCACGTCTACGGAGGCGACGGTGAGTACGGCCTGGCCGTGCGACCAGGCCATGAGAACGACCCGCGCCTGATCCGCAGCCCCACCTGGCTGGACGGCACCCCGCGCCCGGCACAGCCCGCGGACCGCTGCGACGGTGGGCCCCGAGGCCTCCTCGACCTCGACACCGAACGCACGGCCGTAGGCGTCGCCGCAGCCCGGGAATGGGACGCCTGGACCGCGTTCGCCGCACGGTTCCCACCCGCTCACTCGCTCCGGACGATCGCGGGACGCAGCCCCTCCGCTACCAACCCGCCCTACCAGGCGTTCATGGCGCAGCCGGTCATGCAGGCTCTCGCCGCCTGGCGGCAGTCCGACCCGGACGCGCCCACCTGGACGAAGCAGCAGGATCCCCTCCAGCACTTCGCCGGGAGCCGCGAGCAGTATGCCCATCGAGCCGCCATGCGGGTCCAGACCACCAACGTCCTGCTCACCGTCGACGGCCGATGGATCGATTGCTTCGACTACACCCCCACGCCGCAGCAGCCGGTCGCGGCCAACGCGTACTTCGACTTCGCGGACCGGTACCTCCGCGAACTGCCGGAGGACGCCGTCATCGTCCGCGTCCGATTCCATTCGTGACGTCCGGGGCGCTGCTTCGAAGAAGCGCCGCAGTTCCTCAGCGGCCGCAAGCGCAGCTGCGGCGAGTCCGCAGGACTCGGTCTGTGCCCGCGTGTTACTGGGTACGGAGGAGATCGACGGGGGAGCGGATCGCGAGTGGCGAGAGGTCGGAGCTGGGGCGTGAGTGGTGACCTGCGGTATGACGATCTGGTGCGGCCGCTGCCGGAGTTGCTGAAGAGGCACGCCGAACGGTCGGCGGACCGGGTCGCGTTCCACGACTTCTCGCGTGGCGTCAGCTACGCCGAGTTGGAGCGGCGGACCGGGCGGTTGGCCGGGTCGCTCGTGCGGGCGGGGGTCCGGCGCGGCGATCGGGTGGCGCTCTGCCTGGGCAACTGCGTTGAGCTGGTGGAGGGTTGCCTCGCGGTGCTGCGGGCGGGGTCGGTCGGCGTCCTGCTCAACCCCCGCTCCTCCGACGACGAACTCGACTACTACCTGCGGGACAGCGGCGCCTCGGCCATCATCACCGACCCCGCGCATCTCACGCAGCTCCACCGCCTCGGCCCCGCGTACCGCGGCCTGCACACCGTGCTCACCGGGGCGGGTCCGATCCCCTCGAACGCCCCCGACGGCACCGTCCTCTTCGAGGCCGAAGCCGAGGTCGCGACCGGGAGCGGGAGCGGGAGCGACGGGCCCGGGGCCCCCGACGACCTGGGGCTCGACGATCCGGCCTGGCTGCTCTACACCTCCGGGACCACCTACCGCCCCAAGGGCGTGCTCTCCACGCAGCGCAGCGCACTGTGGTCGGTGGCGGCCTGCTACGCGCCGGTCTTCGGGCTCTCCCCCGAGGACCGGCTGCTGTGGCCGCTGCCGCTGTTCCACAGCTTCGGGCACTCCCTCGCGATCCTGGGCACCACGGCCGTCGGCGCGAGCACCGCGATCGCCGGTGAACTGCCGACGTCCGGCGACCTGCCGACGCCCGGCGACCTGTGGCGCACGCTGCGCACCCCGAGCGCAGCCCTCGGCGGGCCGTTCACCGTCCTGGCCGGCGTCCCCACGACGTACCACCGGTTGATGTCCTCGGCGAAGGACACCCCGCTCCCCGCGCCGGGGCCCGGGCTGCGGCTCTGCGTCACGGCGGGCGCGCCGTGCCCGCCCGAGCTGCGCGGGGTGGTGGAGGAGACGCTCGGCGCGCCGCTGCTCGACGTCTACGGCAGTACCGAGACGTGCGGCGCGATCGCGGTGGCCCGCCCGAACGGCCCCCGGGTCGACGGGTCCTGCGGACTGCCGGTACCCGGCGTCGAGGTCCGCGTCGTCGATCCGGACAGCGGCGTCGACGTCCTCGCGGGCGGCGAGGGCGAGATCTGGGTCAGCGGCCCGAATCTCATGACGGGCTACCACGACCAGCCGGAAGCGACGGCCGCCGCGCTGCGCGAGGGCTGGTACCGGACCGGGGATCTCGGCCGTCGCGTCGAACACGGTCACCTCGTCCTCACCGGCCGGGTCAGCGAACTGATCATCCGGGGCGGCGAGAACATCCACCCCACGGAGGTCGAGCACGTCCTGCGGGGCTGCCCCGGGGTGCGGGACGCCGTGGTCCTCGGCCTGCCGCACGCCGTCCTCGGCGAGGTCCCGGTCGCCTTCGTGGTGCCCGGCCCGGAGGGCCTGGACCCGCGGCTGGTGCTCGACGTCTGCCGCTCGCAGCTCGCGGACCACAAGGTCCCCGTCGAGATCCGCGAGATCGCGGCCGTCCCGCGCACGCCGTCGGGCAAGATCGTCCGCCATGCGGTGCTCAGCGACCCGGTTGCGGCACCGGCGCCGCAGCCGGCCCCGGCCGGGGGCTCTCTGGGCCGCGGGCTGCTGTCGCTGCCCCGGGAGGAGCAGGAACGCGCGCTGTGCGAGAGGGTGTGCGTCGAGACGGCCCGGGTCCGCGGCCGCGCGCCGGCGAGCGGGCCCGACGCGGGCGGTTCGTTCGCGGACCGCTCGTTCATGGACCTCGGGCTGACCTCGCTCGGCGCCATCGAGCTGATCGACCGGCTCGCGGCGTCGACCGGGCTGAGCCTGCCGACGACGCTGGTCTTCGACCACCCCACCCCGGCCGCCGTCGCTCGCCACCTGCACACCGGACTGTTCGCCGCCGAGCCCGCCGAGTTCGCCGCACCTGCTGTACACACGACCCCCGCACCGCGGACCGCCGAGCCGGAGGAGCCGTACGACCGGGACCCGGTGGTGATCGTCGCCATGGCCTGCCGCTACCCCGGCGGCGTGGAATCCCCCGAAGGGCTCTGGGAGTTGGTGTCGCAGGGCACGGACGCGATCTCGGACCTGCCGACCGACCGGGGCTGGGACCTCGCCGCCCTCTACGACCCCGACCCGGACCGGATCGGCACCTGCTACACCCGCAGCGGCGGATTCCTGCACAGCGCCGCGGAGTTCGACGCGGGCCTGTTCGGCATCTCGCCGCGCGAGGCGCTCGCCATGGACCCGCAGCAGCGGCTGCTGCTGGAGGTCACCTGGGAGGCGTGGGAGCGGGCCGGGATCGACCCGGCGTCCGTCCGGGACAGCGACACGGGCGTCTTCCTCGGCGTGATGTACGGCGATTACGCCTCCCGCTTCACCGAGCACGAACTGGAGGCCCACCTCGCCCTGGGCTCGGCCGGCAGCGTGGCCTCCGGCCGACTCTCCTACGTGTTCGGCCTGCGCGGGCCCGCGATCACCGTCGACACGGCGTGCTCGTCCTCGCTGGTCGCCGTGCACCAGGCGGCCCAGGCGCTGCGCTCGGGCGCGTGCTCGCTGGCGCTGGCCGGCGGCGTCACGGTGATGGCGACGCCCAACCCGCTGGTCGCGTTCAGCCGCCAGCGCGCCCTCGCGCCCGACGGCCGGTGCAAGTCCTTCTCGGCCACGGCGGACGGCACCGCCTGGGCCGAGGGCGCCGGGGTGCTGCTGCTGGAGAGGCTGTCCGACGCGCGCCGCAACGGACACCCGGTGCTGGCCGTGGTGCGCGGCAGCGCCGTCAACTCCGACGGCGCGTCCAACGGCCTGACCGCGCCCAACGGCCGCGCCCAGCAGCGCCTGATCCAGCTGGCGCTGGCCGACGCCGGGCTGCGCGCGCACGAGGTGGACGCCGTGGAGGCGCACGGGACGGGCACCGCGCTCGGTGATCCCGTCGAGGCGCGGGCGCTGCTCGCCGGCTACGGCCGGGGCCGGGGGCCGGAAGGCTCTCCGCTGTGGCTGGGCAGCGTCAAGTCCAACCTCGGACACACCCAGGCCGCCGCCGGAGTCGCCGGGATCATCAAGATGGCCCAGGCCATGCGGCACGGCGAGTTGCCCAGGACCCTGCACGTGGCAGCCCCCACCCCGCACGTCGACTGGTCCGCGGGCCGGGTCGAGTTGCTGACCGCCGCCCGGCCGTGGCCCGCGCCCGCCGGCCGGCCGCGCCGGGCCGGCGTGTCGGCCTTCGGGATCGGCGGCACCAACGCGCACGTGATCATCGAGGAGCCGGCCGCCGCGGACCGCGCCCCGCTGCAGGAACCCGCACGGCCCCAGGGGCTGGCAGTGCCGTGGCTGGTCGGCGCGGCCGACGAGGCGGCCCTGCGGGCCCAGGCGCGGCGGCTGGCCGACCACGTCGCCGCCCGGCCGGGCCTCTCGTCGGCGGACGTGGGCTTCTCGTTGGCGGTGTCGCGGTCGGCGCTCACGCACCGGGCGATGGTGCCGGCCGCGGACCGCGAGCGCATGCTGGCCGGGCTCCGGGCGATCGCCGACGGCACGCCCGGCGACGGCACGTCCGGCGCCGGGGCGTTGACGCGCCTGGCCGATCCGCGCACCCGCACCGCCTTCCTGTTCACCGGGCAGGGCGCGCAGCGCACGCGGATGGGCGAGGAGCTAGGGGAGGCGTTCCCCGCGTTCGCCGAGGCCTTCGACGAGATCTGCCGCGTGCTGGACGGCGAACTCGACCGGCCGCTGCGCACGGTGATCCGCGCCGAGCCGGGCTCGCCGGACGCCCTGCTCGACCGCACGGACTTCACGCAGGCCGCCCTGTTCGCCTACGAGGTGGCGCTCTTCCGGCTGGTGGAGTCCTGGGGCGTGCGGGCCGACTTCCTGGCCGGGCACTCCGTGGGCGAGTTGGCGGCCGCGCACGTCGCCGGCGTGCTGGACCTCGCCGACGCCGTGCGGCTGGTCGCGGCGCGCGGGCGGCTGATGCGGGCGCTGCCCGACGGCGGGGCGATGGTGGCCCTCGACGCGGCGGAGCACGAGGTCCTGCCCGAACTCGCGGACGTGGCCGACCGCGTGGCGATCGCCGCGGTCAACGGACCGCGCGCGGTAGTGCTCTCCGGCGCGCGGGACGCGGTCCTCGCCGTCGCGGCGCGGTTCGAGGCCCGCGGCCGCCGCAGCACGCGGCTCAAGGTCGGCCACGGTTTCCACTCGCCGCTGGTGGAGCCGGTGCTCGACGAGTTCCGCCGCGTCGCCGAGACGCTGGAGTTCCGGCCGCCGCGGATCCCGGTGGTCTCCACCGTGACGGGGTCTCGGGCGGCGCCCGAGGAACTGGGCTCCGCGGACTACTGGGTGCGGCACGCGCGGCTTCCCGTCCGGTTCGCCGAGGCCGTGGAGTGGCTGGGCGCCAACGGCGTCGGGGGCTTCCTGGAACTCGGCCCGCAGCCCGTGCTCACCGCGTACGCGCAGGAGTGCCCGGCCGTCCAGGACGGCGGCCCGGAGTTCCAGGACGGCGGCGGCCCGGTGTTCGCCTTCGCGGCCCGTGACGGCGAGCGGGAGCCGGACACTCTGCTGGCGGCCGTGGCCCGGCTCCACGTGCGCGGCGTCGGCGTCGACTGGCCCGCGGTGTTCGCGGAGCGCGGGCTGCGGCGCGTGGAGCTGCCGACCTACGCCTTCCAGCGCCGGAGGTACTGGCTGGACCCACCGCGCCCGGCCGGGGCGGGTCCAGCCAGTACCTTCGGCGAGCATCCGCTGCTCGGCCCGCCGTTCGAGGTGCCGGGCACCGGGCACACGGTGCTCTCCGGCCTGCTGTCGGTGAGCGCCCAGCCGTGGCTCGCCGACCACGTCGTCGGCGGGGCGCCGCTCGTGCCGGGGACGGCGTTCGTCGAGATGGCCGTGCGCGCGGGCGACGCGGTCGGCTGCGGCACGCTGGAGGAGCTCGTGATCCTGCGGCCGTTGGCTCTGCCCGCCTCGGGGGTACGGGTCCAGGTCGTGGTGGGGGAGGTGGACGACTCCGGCCGGCGGTCCGTCGAGATCCACGCGCGACCGGTGGAGGCCGCCGAGCCCGCCGAGCCCGCCTGGACGCCGCACGCCACCGGCCTGCTCGCCCGCACGCCCGAGCCGGGGACGGCACCGGAGGGGCACGGCCTGACGCAGTGGCCGCCGCCCGGCGCCGCGGAGATCGATCCCGCCGGCGCCTACGAAGCCGCGGCGGAGCGCGGTCTGGCCTACGGGCCCGCGTTCCGCGGCGTGCGCGCGCTGTGGCGACGGGGTGCGGAGGTGTTCGCGGAGGTCCGGTTGCCCGAGCCGTGGACAGCTGAGGCGGACCGGTACGGCATCCACCCCGCGCTCCTGGACGCCGCCGCGCACGCCTTGATGCTCGCCGCGCCCGCCCAGGGAACCGGCCCGGGCGGGGGCGCGGACGCGGACGGGCACCCGGGCGCGGGCGGCGCCCGGGTGCCGTTCCAGTGGAGCGGCGTGTGCCTGCACGCCGCCGAGGCGTCGACGGTGCGGGTGCGGATCGCGCCGGTCGGCGAGGCAGACCCCGCCTCGGAGGGCGGCGCGTTCTCGATCACGCTCGCCGACCCGGCGGGCCGCCTGGTGGCCCGCGTCAACTCCCTCTCCACCAGGGAGCTTCCGACCGGACGCCGCGATCCCGGGCAGGACATCGCCCAGCGCGCCCTGCTGCGCCCCGACTGGGTCCCCGTCGCACTGCCCGGCGGGGCACCGCAGTCGGCGGGCTGGACGGTCCTCGGGCCGGACCAGCTGAACCTCGGCGCCTTCGTCCCCCTCGCCGGCCCCTCCTCACCCACGACCGGCGCGGACGCCGCTGCCCCGCCCCGCCACCTGGCGCTCACCGCCGTCGGCTCGGAATCGGAAACGGATCGCGGCCCGCTGGCCGACGTCCACCTGCTGACCACGCGGGTGCTCAAGGCCCTCCAGGACTGGCAGGACGATCCGGCCACCGCAGGCTCGCGGCTCGTGGTGGTGACGCGGAACGCCACCGCACCCACGCCGGACCTGGCGGGAGCCGCGGTCTGGGGACTGGTGCGCACCGCGCAGTCGGAGCTGCCGGGGTGCGTGGTCCTGATCGACGTGGACGAGGACCCCGTTTCCCTGCGCCTGCTGCCTGCGGCGGCCGCCAGCGGCGAGCCCCAACTCTCCCTGCGCGCCGGGCGGGCGACGGTGCCACGGCTGGTCGGCGTCCCGGCGGCGGTGCCGCGGCTGGTCGGCGCCCCGGCGGCGGTCCACCCGCCCGAGCCCTGGCCGGCCGAGAGCGCCCCGCCCCGCCGCTCCGGAGCCTTCGACCCGGACGGCACGGTGCTGATCACCGGCGGCACCGGAGCGCTGGGCGCGGACCTGGCCGGGCACCTGGTCGACGCGTACGGGGTCCGCCACCTGCTGCTGACCGGGCGGCGCGGCCCGCACGCACCGGGCGCCGACGCCCTGCGCGCGAGTCTGGCGGAGCGGGGCGCGCAGGTCAGGATCGTCGCGTGCGACGTGGCCGACCGGGCCCGGCTCGCCGAGCTGATCGAGCAGTGCGACCCCCCGCTGACCGCCGTCGTGCACGCCGCCGGGGTCCTCGACGACGGAGCGCTGGCCGCGCTGTCCCCCGAGCGGCTGGCGGCGGTCCTGCGGCCGAAGGCGGACGCGGCCTGGCACCTGCACGAGTTGACCCGCGACCGGGGCCTGTCGGCCTTCGTCCTGTTCTCCTCGATCTCGGGCGTGCTGGGCCGGGCGGGCCAGGGCAACTACGCCGCGGCGAACTCGTTCCTGGACGCGCTCGCCCAGCACCGGGCCGCCGCCGGCCTGCCCGCCGTCTCGCTGGCGTGGGGCATGTGGGGCCACGACGCGGGCATGGCAGCCCAGTTGACCGAGGGCGCGGGGCACCCGAGGCCCGACGACGTGGTCCGGGCGTTCACCCCCGCCCAAGGACTGGCCCTGTTCGACGCGGCACTGCGGACGGGAGCCCCCGTACTCGCGCCGGTCCTGCTCGACCGGGCCGCGCTGCGCACTGCCGCAGGGCAACTACCGGCGCCGCTGCGCGACCTGGCGCGCTACGGCCGGCCCGCCGCCGAGGCGCAGAGCGGCGCGACCGAACCGCCGCCGGGCGGCCGGGAGGGCTCGGAGCCCGGGGCGTGGCGCACGCTGCTGGCCGGGCTGCCCGCCGAGGAGCGCGGGGCCGCGCTCACGGAACTGCTGCGCGGCGACGTGGCCGCGGTGCTCGGCTACTCCGGCGCGCAGGACCTGCCCGTCGGCAGGACCCTGGCCGAGCTCGGCTTCGACTCCCTGACGGCCGTCCAGTTCCGCAGCCGACTGAGCACGGCCCTGCGCCTGCGGCTGCCCGCGGCCGTCGTGTTCGAGCACCCGGCGATCGAGGACCTCGCCCGTCACGTACTCGACCTGCTCGACGACCTGCCCAACAACCTGCCCAACGACCTGCCCGACGACCTGCCCGACGGCACACCGCGTGAGCGCCCCGGCCTCCGGCCCGCACCACCCACCGGCCGTCCCGCGCAGACGCTCGCGGCGCTGTACCGCGCGCTCTGCGAGCAGGGCCGGCCGGCGGCCGCGATGCACCTGGTGGTCGCGGCGTCCTCGGCCGCCGCGACGTTCGGCGCCGACGACGCCGCGGAGCACGCCGTGCCGCCGCTGCGCCGGGCCCGGGGCCGCGCCGGCTCCCCGGTCGTGGTCTTCTTCCCCGACCACCGTCCGCTCCCCGCATTCCCGGGCGGCGGGTTCGCGGCCCTGCACGCCTGCTTCGAGGGCGAGTTGGAGGTCCTGGAGTTCCCACACCCGGGCATCGGCGCGGGGTACGCCGTTCCGGCCGACCGGGAGACGCTCGCCCGCCTCCACGCCGAGACGGTGCTGCGGCACGTCGGCAACCGGCCCGTCGTCCTGGTCGGTGCTTCCGCCGGGGGCGCCATCGCGCACGCCGTGACCCGACGCCTCGAACTCAGGGGATCCGCTCCCTTGGGACAAGTGCTGATCGACACGTATCTCGTCCACCAGGGCAACCACTCCACGGACTGGCTGACCGCCCTGGCCGCCCCACCGGCCCCGTACCTCGCCGCGGACGTGAGCGCGGACGGGTCCACCGGCGACGAGGACGCCGCCGTCGCGGCCATGGGCGCCTACACCGGGCTCTTCCTGGACTGGCGCCCGGAGCCCGTGGACACCCCGACCCTCCTCATCGGCGCCGCGCGGCCGACCCCGCTGATGGCGGCGCGCGCCGACGGCGACTCCTGGCGCACGTCCTGGCCACTGCCACACGAGCGCGTCGAGGTGCCCGGCAACCACCTCTCCCTGGCACGGGAGGACGCCGCCACCACGGCAGCCGCGATCCGCACCTGGATCGACTCCCTCACCCACCCCGGCACCCCGCCGGAGGCCACCACCCGGTAGAGGCAGCCAGCGCCGTCCGCACGCCGTTCCTTGTCCAACGCCACACGTGCCAGACGAAGCTGGTGGCCGGTCTCCTCCTGCGCCCCGTCCTGCGACCAGGTCCGTGACGGTGACGCCCGTCTGCCAACAGGTCATCAGTGATCCATCAGTGATCCATCAGGGAACTGTCAGGAACCCGGGGCGCGGCGTTCGGGCCGACCTAGCATCCGAGCATCGTCTCTTCCCCACGGACGATCTTCACCACTCTCAGTGATCGAGGTACTTCGGCATGCGCGGTCTCTCCCGCCGGTCCCACACGCTCGCCCAACGCGCCGTCGCGGGCGTCCTGCTGTCGGGCCTGGCCGTTGCCGGCCTGATGGTCTCGCCGCAGCGGGCCGCCGCAGCCGACTGCGACGGCCAGAGCAGCGTGGGCGGCGGCAACTGCACCACGGCCCTGATCAACTCCATCGGTGCCATGATCGGCGGCTTCCGCAGCGCGGCCCTCCAGGCGCAGGCCGACAACGCCGCGTTCACCCAGGGCATGGCCAGCCAACTGAGTGCCGCGGCTCCCGGCTACAACGTCATGGTGTTCAAGTACGACGGCACCGACCTCTACGACACCATCTGGTTCCGCAACGTGTACGAGGCGAACATGAACGGGGTGCTGGTCGACACCACCGTCAAGCTGCAGCACCACGACTCGCAGGGCGGGCCGGCCGGCTACGACGACTTCCGCATCTGGGTCTTCGCGGGTGACTCGACCTTCACCAACAAGGGCGACGGCGGGTACGGGAACTGGGCCTTCGTCGGCTCCGACTCCGACCGGACCGTGAGCACCACCAGGTCCTGTGTGCTGATCCGCTGCGTCGACAGCAAGCGGATCATCCACTTCCCCGCCCGCGACATCACGGTCCCGGGCGTCCCCAAGAGTGGTGGCACCCCGATCACCGACACCCCGGGCACCCCCGGCATCCCCACACACGATGACGGCGATGACGGTGATGACGGCAACGACGACGGCAACGACGGCAACGACGACGGCGGCGACACCAGCACCACCCCGGCCGTTCCCGCGCACCAGGGCGGCGGCAAGGGCGGGGGCGGCAAGGGCGGCAGCGGTGGTGGTGCCGGCATCGCCGGGCTGCACCACCCCAAGGTGAAGAACGGCCGGGGTCCGGTGGTCACGGGGTCCTCGATCCTGGCTGCCGCCAGCGGCGCCAAGAACTCCGCCTGGCAGTTCACCTCCCTGGGCAACGGCCGGTACAAGATCACCAGTGCCGTCTCCGGGCTCGCGCTGACCGAGAACACCAAGACCTTCTTCGCCGAGGCCAAGCCGTGGACCGGCGCCGACGCGCAGAAGTGGCAGCTCGTCAGCGCGGGTGGCGGCCAGTACCAGATCCGGACTACCGACCAGGACTGCCTGACCTACGACGAGGACGCCAAGGCGCTCGGCGTCTGGACCTGCAACAACGCCTGGAACCAGCAGTGGAAGCTCCAGTAGCGGTCACCCGCGCACGCTGACCCGACGCACCCCGACCCGGCACCCGCCCGGGTCGGGGTGAGGCCGTATTCAAGGTGCGGTCGTATTCGAGGTGAGGCCGTATCCGAACAGTGCCTGGTGGCCGCCGGTTCCAGCCTCCGATCTCCGATCACGCGGCGGTGTGGCGGCTGATCAGTTCCAGCAGACGGTGTACGGCCTCGTCCACTCCCGGGCGGTGTTCGGCGACCACGGTGGTCTCCAGGTGGGGTGACTCTCCCCGCAGCGGGACATAGGCGACTCCGCGCTCGTGACGGACTGGGCGATACGCGGACAGCCCTACGGCTGCCGGGCGCTCGTCGTCCTGCTGGTGTTCGGCATGGTCTTCGGTCTGACGGTCGTCGTTGCCGAATCCGTGATCAAGATTGGAGCAGCAGGTCGTTGACCGGTACCTCGACCTGCTCCGCGACCGGTAGGGGCCCCGATTCTGTGGGCGGCTGCGCGCGAAGGCGCCGGGCTGGCAGGATCGCCCG
Organism: Kitasatospora sp. NPDC056731; assembly: GCF_040687675.1. Lineage (NCBI taxonomy): Bacteria > Bacillati > Actinomycetota > Actinomycetes > Kitasatosporales > Streptomycetaceae > Kitasatospora > Kitasatospora sp. NPDC056731. The sequence continues at coordinate 17,954 of NZ_JBFBNR010000065.1, read as the reverse complement.
CATGAGGATTCTCGTGCTGGGCGGTGGCTGGTTCCTGGGCCGGGCGGTCGTGAGTGGCGCGCTGGAACGAGGTTGGGAGGTGACCACGTTCACGCGCGGCCTGTCCGGTATCCCGGTGCCCGGAGCGGTCGCGGTGCACGGCGACCGGGAGCGGCCGGAGGACACGGCACGTCTGGCCACTCACGGTCCGTGGGACGCCGTGATCGACACCTCCGCTTCCGAGTTGTCGCCCCGTTCTGTGCTCGCAGGAACCCGGGCCCTGGAGCCAGTCGTCGGCCGCTACGTCTATGTCTCCACGGTCTCGGTCTACGAGGGCTGGCCCAACGAGCCGCTGACCGCGGACTCGTCTGTGCTGGATGCCCCGGCCGACGCCGGGCCGGAGTACGGGCAGCTGCCGGAGGGTTGGACAGGCCCGGACACCCACTACGGGCGGCAGAAGGCCGGGGCCGAACGTGCGGTGACCGAGGCCTTCGGTCTTCCTCGTACGAGCCTGCTCAGGCCCGGTGTCATCCTCGGCCCCGGCGAGTACGTGGGCAGGCTGCCGTGGTGGCTGCGCAGGGCTGAGCGCGGCGGCCGCATCCTGGCGCCCGGTGACCCGGCGAAGTCGATCCAGCCGGTCGATGTGCGGGATGTGGCCGCGTTCGCGCTCGACCAGGCCCAACGGGTTGGACACCAGGTCCACAACGTCACCACGCCGGTGGGCCGCGAGACGATGAGCGGCTTCCTACGCGCGTGCATGGGTGCGACCGGCAGCTCCGGCGAACTGGTGTGGGTCACCGATCAGGTCCTGCTGAACAGCGGGCTCCGCCAGTGGACGGAGATCCCGCTCTGGCGGACGCACCCAGGCGTTTGGTCCATCGATCCGTCGTCGGCGATCGCGGCCGGCTTCCGAAGCAGGCCGCTCGCCGAGACTGTTGCGGACACGTGGGCCTGGCTTCAGCAGGGCAACGTACCCGTGCCGCACCAGCGCTGGGACGAGCACGGGATTGCCCCGGACAAGGAGGCCGCCATCTTGGAGAGCGTCCGCTAGCCGATCCCGTCGATGGCGAGCCGCACCGCGCCCGGTCCGAGGATGCGCGGTGCGGCGACCAGCGTGAAGTCGTCGATCTGCTCTGCGAGGTCTCGCGCGGCAACGGCGTTGTGGAAGGTAGGCGAGGTCAGCTCAGCCCGGACCGCGTTCACCCGGTCGACGAGTCCCGCCCCCCGCCACTCCCTCGGCAGACTCAGTACGGGACGCATGGCCTCAGCGGCACCGTCCAGGTCACGGCGCATCAGCAAGGCCGTCGCCAGGTCGGCGCCGGCCTGTGGAGCAACCACCAGCGGTGTGGAGTTTGGCGCCTGGGAGGAGATCAGCTCCAGCGACCGTCGCGCCGAGGCCTCCGCTCCTGCGCCATCGCGTAGGAGCAGCAGGGTCGTGCTGTTGCTCATGGCGACGCGCTCCAAGCTGAAGTCGAACTCGCCGGCGACACCGTCGTGGAGGTCGTCCGTGGCGGGGCCGCGATCGGCCAGGCTCCGCTGTATCGCCGTGTGGGCTTCCTCGGCCTGGCCGAGGTGCGCGTAGGAGCGGGCGGCGATCGCGGCCAGCCTCGCCTTTCCCGTGGCGCCGACTCCTGGAAACAACTGGGCCCGTTCGATCTGGCGAACCGCCTGCCTGGGGTTGCCGCCCCAGTAGTACAACAGGGCGAGGTAGCCGTGGGCGTAGGCCTGGAGCGGCCCGTGCTCCGCCACCTGGCCGTACAGGGCAGAGGCACGCATCAGTTCGACTGCGGTCGGCATCGAGCCGAGATCGAATGCGCAGGCACCCAGGAGCGCCGATGCCTGGCCGGCGACGACGTAGAGGCGGCCTCGTTGGGACAACAGCTGCGTACGGTCGAGCATCACGGTGGCAAGGCCGAGCAGTTCCTTGGCCGCCATGAAGATCTCGTGGGGAGGGGTGGTGGTGTTTGCTCGGACCAGGCGTACCAGGTCGTCCTCGAGTTGGTCGAGGCTGAGGTCGGGAAGCAACTGTGAGGCCGCGTCGGCGGCGTGGGCGCGGGCATCTCGTGCGGTCATGGCGAGTTCTCTTTCATCGAGCACTGGAGTGGGTACTGCGCGCAGTACCTGTGCCTGCTCGTCGGTGCAGGGCGCGAAGAGTTCGTCGACGGGCTTGCCGTACATCCGCTCGAGAATTGCGGGTGCCGGGTGGTGAGGCCGGGCGACTTGTCCGGCACGCCACCGCGTGAAGCTCTTGTCCGTCAGAACGACGTTTCTGAAGGCGATATCCCCGGTCCGCTCGTAGAGGAGCGCCGCGACCCGCCTGTACTCGGCCAGGAAGCTCCGGAAATCCATGCGGGCCTCGGTGACTAAGACATCGAACACAATGTTCATCGCGTCGCGGTCCCTTCGGGGCCGCAGCCCCAGCTGCGAACTACTTCATCCCCTTGCCTACCACCTCTGGACCGGTGGCCACACAGGTGATGCGGAAGTGTCCACGAACTGTCCGCAGCTTGTCCCTGGCCTCACCCGAACGAGGAGCAAGTGTCCCTGCTTCGTGGGTGGTTCTGTCTCCGCACCCCAGTCCATGGTTGATCCCCGTAAGCGAACTGTAACGGGGCGTCAAGACGCTCCTGATGACGGGAGCGATGCACATGGTGGCCGTCGAACAGCCGCGATCTCTCCACCACTGGGAGGCCACGCTGACGGCAGAGGCGGCCGCGGCCTCCACGGCACGCCGAATGGTGGGCTCAGTGCTCAGAGAGTGGGGATGGGAGAACGACCGGGCATCCGACCTGGTCCTCATCGCCTCGGAACTGGTGACAAACGTCGTTCGGCACGCCAGCCGGTCGCGCGGCAGTATCGGTCTGCACCTTCAGGAGACCGGCGGCGACTGCCGGATCGAGGTTCTGGACTACCGCCCTGACCTGCCGCTGCCGGAAACTCCGGTTGCCCGCGGCGAGTGTGGCCGGGGGCTGATCCTCGTCCGCGAGCTGGCGGACGGAACGGGTGTGGTAACGACCGCCACGACCAAGAACGTGTGGGCAAGGGTCCTTCTTGCCGCTGACGATACGCCGAGGCGCACTCCGTGAAAACCGCGATCAGACGGGCCATGAGGGCCGTCGGCTGGCAGCGTCGCCGAACGCCGCCTACTCCCCGGTCGGCGCCCACCCAGGACGTCATCCACCACATGTGCGTCCTCGAACTCGCCAACCTGGCCGCCCAGATGGGACCCGTCCTGCCCGTCGTCCAGCCGAGAAGCCTTGCCAACCACGGACAACAGCGGACTCGTTGAAGCCGACACGTACCAACCCCAAGGAGAGACCGTCGTGAACACCGAACCCGCCTCCGGCACCCCGGAGACCCTGCGCGCCGCCATGGTCAGGACGTTGCGCGAGGACGGGACGATCCGCACCGAGCGCGTCGCCGAGGTCATGGCCCGCGTGCCGCGCGAGCACTTCGCCCCCGAGGCGCAGCCCGCCGACGCCTACGACCCGGAGCGGCCCGTGGTGACCAAGCGGGACCGGGACGGGCTCGCGATCAGTTCGGTCTCGGCCGCCAACGTCCAGACGTTCATGCTGGAACAGGCCGATCCGCGGCCCGGCGAGAACGTCCTGGAGATCGGCTCCGGCGGGATGTTCGCCGCCTATCTCGCCGAACTCGTCGCCCCCGATGGCGCGGTCACCACCATGGACATCGACCCCGAGGTCACCGCCCGGACCCGCTTCGAGCTCGGCGCCCACGGGCACGGCCCGGCCGCCACTGCTGCCGCCGCCCGCCTCGTCAACGAGATCCGTACCTGGGACCGGGAGCACCGGGGCGGACCCGGGGCCCGTTTCGAGGTCCACCCGGCCGGAACGCCCGACGGCCGGCTGCCCGCGGGCCGCGTGGTCGACAAGACCCACACCCGCATCACGATCTCCTGGCCCGAGAAGGCATAGCTGCCGCCCGGCCGCCAGGTGACGCACCACCGAACCCCTTCACCAGATCCCCAAGGAGGACGCACATGGACACGCACATGGACATGGACACGGGCACCGGCTTCGAGCTGGACATCACCATCGTCGCGCAGGGCCCGGTCATCGGTGAGCTGATGAGCAGCACCGACGACGGCTGCGGCAAGACCTGCCAGTCCGCCTGTTCCAACAGCGGTTGCATCGCCTGACCCACTCCCGTACCAGGGCCGGGGCCCCGCACAGCCCCGACCCGGACTCCGTCCTCGCCTCGCTCCTGCACATGCACCACATCCGTGCCGCCGGGATCGACCAGGACAGCGAACGTGCCTGCCACCGTCTCGCCCGCGCCACCGCGCTCGCCCGCACCCACCGACACCGAGGACACCGCCCCCGATGACCCCCGCCACCGCCGCCGCACCGTGCGACCCCACCGACGCACACGCCGCCCAGTCCCTCGCCTCCGGCGCCGTCGGCATCACCCTGCTCCACGCCGAACGCGCCGCCCTCCACCACACCCGCTGGAACGCCGTCCACGACTGGCTGACCGGCATCTGCCGCCAAGCCCTCATCGGCTCCGACGACGCCGGCCTGTTCATCGGCGCACCCGCCCTCGCCTTCACCCTCCACACCGCCGCCGACGGCAGCGAGCGCTACACGAAGACGCTGCGCACCCTGGACGCGGCGGTCGACAGGCTCGTCCACCGCCGCCTGGAGCAGGCTCACGCCCGCATCGACTCCGGGGAGTTCACCCGCGCCGCCGAGTACGACCTGCTGTACGGGCTGACCGGCCTCGGCGCCTACCTGCTCAAGCGCGACCCGCGCGGCGACACCCTGCACGACGTCCTCGCCTACCTCGTCCGCCTCTCCGAACCGCTGCCCGGCACCGACCTGCCCGGCTGGTGGGTCCGCTACGACCCGGCCGGACGCACCTCCGCCGCCTTCCCCCACGGCCACGGCAACCTCGGCCTCGCCCACGGCATCACCGGACCCCTCGCCCTCCTCGCCCTCGCCAAACGTGCCGGAGCCCTCGTCGAAGGCCACACCGACGCCATCCTGGGCATCCTCCAGTGGCTCGACAACCTGCGGCAGAGCGGCCCGTCCGGGCCCTGGTGGCCGCAATGGGTCGCCGCCGACGAACACCGCCTCGGCGCAGTCCTCCAGTCCGGCCCGCCCCGGCCCAGTTGGTGTTACGGCGTCCCCGGCCAGGCCCGCGCCCAGCAACTCGCCGCCATCGCCCTCGGCGACGCCCACCGCAAGCGCGCCGCCGAGCACGCCCTGCTGCGCTGCATTACCGACCCCGCCCAGCTCGCCCAGATCAGCGACGCCGGACTGTGCCACGGAGCCGCCGGCCTCCTGCACACCGTCCATCGCGTCGCCCAGGACGCCACCAGCCCGGGCCAGTTCACCGCCCACGTGCCCGCCCTGCGCGCCCTCCTCCAGACCCAGGCCCCCGCCCGCGAACCCGGGCTGCTCGGCGGCACCACCGGAGTCCGCCTCGCACTGCACGCCACCGACCGCGGCGGCGCCCCCGCCACCGGCTGGGACGCCTGCCTCCTCCTGTCCTGACCACCACCGCACTGAGAAGCCGCCCCATGGTTCACCCCACCGCACACCCCCGACTGGAACGGTCGATCCTGGCCGTCCTCACCGGTACCAACGTCGCCGAAGCGGCCACTGGCGCCGGTATCCCCGCCGCCGACCTCGCCGTGGCGGCCGAGACCTACCGCCGCGCCGGGCGCTGCGCCATCGCGGCCCCGCCCGACACCTGGGTCCACGTCACCATCCAGCCCACCGACTGGCCCGGTGCCGAGACGCAGATCGCCCTTCGCCTCGCCCCTGCCCTGCGCCATGCCGAGACCCGGGGCAGAGTCACCATGTGGTGGTACGTCCGCAAACACCCCTACTGGCGACTGCGACTTCACCCCGGACCGGACAACAACCCGGCGACGCTACGGGTCAGTCTGGCCTTGCTCCTCGACCAACTCCAGGGCGAAGGGGCGATCGTCGCCTGGTCGCACGGCAGCTACGAACCCGAGACTGCCGCCCTCGGCGGCCCCCTGGGCGTCGATGCCGCCCACGCCCTCTTCCACACCGACAGCCGCGCCATCCTGCTCGAAGCCCTCCGGACCCACCACGGCCAGCCGGCCGCCCCGCCGATCGGGCGCCGCGAACTGTCCATCCTGATGTGCAGCGCGATGCTGCGCGCCGCCGGCCAGGAGTGGACCGAACAAGGTGACGTCTGGGCGCGGGTCGCAGCGATGCGCCCGGGCGCGGCCGAACCGGGCACCGAATCAGCACCCGCGGTCGCCGACAAGATCGGCGTGCTGCTGGCCGCCGATACGATCGCCATGACCGAACCCGGCCAGGCCCTCGATATGGCAGCGGACCGCATCCACGCCTTCGCATACGCGGGCAGCGAACTCGCCGACACTGCACACCACGGAGGACTCACCCGCGGGCTGCGCGCCGTCCTCGCGCACATGGTCGTCTTCCACTGGAACCGCGCAGGAGTATCCACGGCAGACCAAGCGGTCCTCGCCCGCGCGGCCCGCAGCCACATCCTCGGAGCCCCCGCGCACATCCCTCCCGACCTCACCCATGGAACAGCCGACCAGCCGTTCCCAGCACAAGCGAGCCGATGAACCCTGCGCGTAGGGCAGGGGTTCGACTATCAAACTCCCATCCCGGGCTGCTGGTTGAGGTCCATCCCGCCCGGGGCGGAGTATTACCCCTGCCGCACGGCAGGTACTTGCCGCGCCCCCGGGCGCAGCGGGAACAGCACCGCCCCTACAAGCCGAACAGAGAAAGGACGCTGACCATGGGAGACGAGAACAAGGGTGGACCGAACGACGGCAAGAGCGGCGGGCACGCCAAGCCCGGCTCGCCGGCCATCGGCCCGAACCCCTCGAAGGACGGCCAGCAGCCGACCCCGGCACCGAAGCACAAGAAGAGTTGACCCCCGAACAGCAGCGGGCCGCACTGGTGGCGTCGCTCACCGACGCCGGTTCCCTGCCCCCCGGATGGGCACCGGCCGTGGCGGCCGTGCCGCGACACGTGTTCCTCCCCGACACCATCTGGGCGGACGAGGACGGCGGCGACACCGAGTGCAGCCGGACCAAGGAACCCGAGCGGTGGATGCGGCTCGCCTACAGCGACCTGCCGATCGTCACGCAGTGGGACGACGGTGCCGAGGACGGCGACCACCGTACTCCCACGTCGTCGGCATCCATGCCCACCATGCTGGCCGAGATGCTGTCCGACCTGGACGCGACCCCCGGGCACCGGGTGCTCGAAATCGGGACGGGCACCGGCTACAACGCGGCGTTGTTGGCGCATCGTCTGGGCGCAGAGATGGTGTCCACCGTCGAGGTGGACGCGCAGGTCACCGCGCAAGCCCGCGCCGCACTTCGCAGTGCCGGCTACGCCCCCGAAGTCGTGTGCGGGGACGGCTCGCTCGGGTGGGTCGTACGTGCCCCGTACGACCGGATCATCTCCACCGTGTCCCTGCGGGACGTCCCGCCCGCCTGGGTAGCTCAGACCCGGCCGGGCGGGGTGATCGTCAGCCCCGTCTCACCGCTGCTGGGCGGCGGGGCGATCGTGCGGCTCACGGTGGGCGACGACGGGACGGCAAGTGGTCCGTTCACCCGATCGGCGGCGTTCATGGTGCTGCGCCAGCAGCGCTACCAGGGCACTCCGGTGGACGACTACCTGCCCGGTGAGTGGCCGGGCGACTCCGCGCAGTCCTGGACGAGCCTCGACCCCGAAGCCATCGGGGGCGACTGGCTTGCGCAGTTCGCCTGCGCCCTCGCCCTGCCGGACGTGTACTACCGGCGCAACGAGTTCGGTGACGGCGGCTGGACGTGGTGGCTGTTCGACACGGCCGTCACGTCCTGGGCAACGGTCGACTCCGTGCCCGGGGAATCCCGGTTCGAGGTCCGCCAGTCCGGACCCCGGCAACTGTGGGACGAGACGGAGGCCGCCTACACCCAGTGGACGGCCGCCGGACGCCCCGGCTACGAGCGGTACGGACTCACGGTGACACCTGCCGGACAGACGGCTTGGTTGGACAAGCCCGGCAATCCCCTCCCGGGGCACCGCAAGTAGAGCGGTAGCCGCGTTCCTGCTCGCGCAGAGCGGGAATCGGCTCCAGGTCGGGTCAGCAGTTCGGAACGGGGTCGGTCTCGCTGGTGATGGCGGTGTCCTTCATGAAGCCGAGCTGGCCGTTGTCGGCGACGGTCATCAGCCAGCGGGTCGGGTGCGGCCCGCCGACCCAGGCCTGGTTGTCCTCCTTGCAGTAGAACCAGCTGGGGTCGGAGTTCATGTAGCCGACGACGGTGTCGGGGTCCGGATAGATGTGGTTGTTGCCGACCACGCCGTACACGGGGGAGCCGGGTACGTTGTGGCAGTACCACCGGTTGCTCTCCCCGGGCCAGCAGTTGTCGGCCGCCGAGGCGGACGGCGCGGCCACGACGCCCAGGCTGACGGCGAGGGCGGTGGCGGCAGCGGCGGCGGTGATCCTGGCGGCATGCACGGTGCTGAACATGTCTCACTCCTGGAGTTGTGCCTGCGAGTCGGCCCGGACCGCAGCATGCCCAACAGTCCAGACATGTCACACATTCGATACGATCAATAACGCAAAGTAGCTGATTCTCAAGGGTTCGTGGCCGAACGTCTTCGATCGCACGCACGGACGTCGGGGCGGGTGTTCGCCCCTGCCGCATCACCCGTCGACGACGTCAGCCGCTGGCCCCCGCCCCTCGACCCCCGCTCCTGGGGCGGGCGTACAGCCGGGCGGCGGCAAGGCGGGTGGCCCGAGTGACCCCCGTCGGGCCCCGCGAGGGACTGCCCGGCGAGGGCGGCCCTGCGGAAGCGGCCGCCGGGTAACCGATTAGGTGATCGCCGCCTGGTGCCGTACGGTCGGTACTACCGACGCGGGGTGGAGCAGCTCGGTAGCTCGCTGGGCTCATAACCCAGAGGTCGCAGGTTCAAATCCTGTCCCCGCTACCACGAACGCCGAAGGGGCGGACGCGCACTGCGCGTCCGCCCCTTCGGCGTTCTTCGCCTCGTCGACTCGGCCGCCCGCCGACAACGCCGATCTCCCGGATTCCCACTCGTTCTCGTTCGTGCCGTCGGATCCTCTTTCATGGCGATCCGTCGTGGCTGGAGCGTGATCATGTGATCCTCTTGGACTTCGATGTGCTGGGAGAGGATCCCTTCGGCGACCCATACCGTCCGTCTGACGCATGAGGCGAGCTGGCGACCTACCCCGAAGCCGCTTACGGGCAGCCGATCACACTGGTGACACCCTTGCCGGTGAGCAGGTAGTTTGCGGGACGACAGAGAGAAGAGTTCGCATGGACTCCCGGATCGCCCGCATCCGACGCAAGCTGGCCAAGGTGCCCTATGCCGCGCTGCGAAGCCGCTCCTTCGGTGAAGAGAAGCACGGGTTCCGCCTCGACCCCCCGCTGCTGGATACGAAGGTCGCCGAGTTTGAGGGCGACCACCACGTCGAACTGCCTGATCCCTACCGCGGCTTCCTGACCACACTGGGCGGGGGTGGCGCCTCGCCTTTCTACGGCCTGCTGCCGTTGCCGTCATGTCGGCTGTTCGCGATGGACCCCCGAGGCGAGCCCGGCCGCCCTCGGGGGTTCACGTTCGCCGGCGACCCGTCTCACAGAAGTGACCTTTTCCTGCACATCATCGAGGCAGGGTGCACCTCACCCGCCCTGCGAGCTCCGGTCGACCGCGTCCTGAGGCAGCACCGGAACCGCGCCGGAAGGGGCCATGTCGCGTAGAACGCCAGCATCACTTCGATCGCGCCAACGATCATGGAGTCGTCCATGGGTGCGCTACCGCGATGTCCCGCGCGTGTCAGGACCCGCAAACGCTGCCATACGCTGCCTGGAGCGCGATCGACTGATTCCCGGCATCGTCGCCACGGCCGTGAGCGTGTGGTCCGCCCGAGTCCACGGGACGAAGCGACGTTGGCAGCCATGGGAGGCCGAATTCACCTGCCTCTGCTGCGGCGAAGGCTGGGCCCGCGACAAGCTCGAAGAGGTCATCTTCATGCTTCCTCCTCGAGCCGCAGGCGAATTACGAGCACGGGTCGACGATCTGGACGCGGTGTTGCTGCGGCGGACCCACCATGAACCACGGACAGCTTCCGAACTGGCCTGGTGGCACTGCGGGTTCTGATCACAGGAGCTTGCGCTTGTCGCTTCTGGAGAATGCCGTCTTCAATGAGGTCCTCGCGGTTGGCGATCCGGCAGATCCCATCCTGATCAGGCACGCCACCAGATCGCAGCACCACGGAGAACGGCGGCTTCCGACAGGTGCCCCCGCAAGCGACTTCGCCCGCCCGGCCGGAGACGGCGGGGCGGGCGAAGTCGGGCCACGGAGGGCTGGCGTCGGGTCAGCGGCCGATCAGGGACTCGGGCCGGATGGGCAGTTTGCGGACCCGGGTGCCGGTGGCGTGGTGCACGGCGTTGCTGATCGCCGCCGCCGTCCCCACGATGCCGAGTTCGCCGATCCCCTTGGAGCCCATCGGGTTGAGGTGGGGGCGGGGTCGTCGATCCAGTGCGCGTCGACCGCGGTGACGTCGGCGTGCGCGGCGACGTGGTAGGCGGCCAGGTCGCGCTCGACGTGCCCGCCGAAGGACGGGTCGGTGGTGCTGTGCTCCAGCAGGGCCATCGACAGTCCCATGATCATCGCGCCGGTCAGCTGGCTCCGCGCGGCCGGCGGGTTGATGACGCGTCCGGCCGCGAACACCCCGAGCAGGCGGCGCACCCGCACCTCGGCGGTGTCCTGATCGACCTGGACCTCGGCGAACTGCGCGCCGAAGGCGTGCCGCGCGAACTCCTGGCCGGTGCTCCCCACCTCCTCGGCGGTGTCGGCGTGTCGGGTCAGCCCGCCGGCGGGCGGCTGCCCGCCGTGCTCGGCCAGCTCCGTGCGCAGCTCCTCGCAGGCCCGGGTGGTCGGCGGTCAGCAGGACGTCGTGCGGCTCCCGGGTGCAGCCGATCCGCAGCGCGCGGGCGCCGGCCCGGGCGGCCTCCGGGGTCTCGGCGACCACCAGTGCGACCGGCTGCCCGTGATGGGCGATCCGCGGGGACTGGAGCACGGCCGGCGTCGGGTCGTCGGTCGGGGCCAGCCGTTCGGCGTTGCGGTGGGTGATCACCGCGAGGACGGCCGGGTCGGCGAGAGCGTCGGCGTCCACCATGCCGCGCGAGAGTGCGGCGGTGACGAGCCAGGCGTAGGCGGTGCCGGCCGGGTGGTGGTCGGCCGCGTAACTGTGCCGAGTCGAGGTAGTTGGCGGACTGCGTCGTGTTCGATGATGAGGGCAGCTGGGCGGCCAGGCGGAAGGGCGATTTCACGTTTGAGTTGATCGCCACGGTCCGAGAGTATCTAGCCGAGATCGCGCTCACGGTCTTCAACGTGGGCGCCCCGAGGACTGCCACTGCTGCTCGGCGGCTAGGGAAGGGGACCGTTGAGGTTGAGTCGGTGGAGGGCCAGGGCAAGGTGGAGGCGTGTGCGTCCTTGCGGGGTGTCGGGGGCGAACCCGAGAGCAGCGGTCAGCTTGGGTAGGCGCGCCTGGAGTGTGGAGTGGTGCAGATGCAACGCGGTGGCCGCCTGGCGGAGGCTGTCGTGGGCTTCGAGGGCGGCCAGGGTTTCCAGTGCGCCGGTGCCGGCTCTTTCTGCCGCGCGTAGCGCGCGCACATCCTCGATCAACGCGTTGTGCGGGGAGACGTGCTCGGCCACGAGGGCCAGGCCGCCTAGGGCGTCGTAGTCGAGGTGGCGCGGACCGTGGACCTCGGCTGTCAACCGCAACGCCGTCAGCGCTCCGTGCCATGATCGCGGCAGCCCACTGATTTCCACGGCGGGGCCCAGCCCGGCTCTTGGCCCGTGCTCAGTCCCGATGCTGGGTCCAAGGCTTGCGGTGGGCTCGGTCGTGGCGTCGACGACGATGGCGGCGGTCACGCGTCCGAGGCGAGTGCTCCACCGGTTGATCGTTGGATCATCCGGGTTTCCCAGCAGGGCCGCGACCCTGAATCTCGCCGCGGGAAGGGCGAGTCTGCGCACGGCCTGCGCGCGGGCTGCGGCTGTGGCCTCGGGTGAGAGCAGCACTTCCACGCTGGCCGGGTCGTGTGTGGCGGCCCGGCCGCGGGTTCGGTCCAAGACGATGCCCGCCCCGGCCGCGAGGCGTTCGAGAACGATGGCGTCGGTGGGCAGCGGCATGCCGGTGCGTTCGATCCAGACCCGGCCTGCGGTCGTACCGCGTAGTGCGGTGCCGGGCCAGGAGGGAACGTGTGCCGCCGGTTCCAGCCGGTGGCCGTCGGGATGGATGCGCACCAGGACGTGCCGGTCGGGATCGGCCAGCCCTGCCGTGCAGCCCGAGAGGATGGCCCCGGCCCTGACGAAGGCATCGAGGCCGGCCCGCTGCTCGACGAGGGTGTCGAAGTAGGCGATGGCGCGCACCGCGTCCCCGGCGGCGGGATCCAGTGCCGAGAGCCGTTGGAGCAGTTCTTCCACCAGTGGATCATATCCGCCATATGGCGGATGACATGAGCCATCCGGCGGTGGATCGGGCGGCGACCGGCCAGGACACTGGGGCGGCGAACCGCTGAAGGAAGGACCCGAGTATGTACTCCCGACCACCGTTCGACCCCGAGTTGGCCGCAATCCTGGCCACCTATCCGCAAGAGGTGCGAGAACTCGGCTGGCTCGGGCCGGCCGATATCCCCGCCTACCGAGAGATGAACGCGACGGTGCCCGGCGGGGCCGACGCGGCCGCGCTGCGCCGGGGCGGGGCCGTCGAGATCGAGGAACGTACGGTGCCCGGTCCCGCCGGGGCGCCGGAGATCTCGCTGCTCATCATGCGTCCTACCCGCGGCGCAGGCTCACGCCCGTGCATCTACCACACCCACGGTGGCGGCATGATCTCCGGCAACAAGTGGGAGCTCTCCCACGTACTCGCCGAGTGGGTGGATGTCCTCGGCATCGTCGGGATCTCGGTGGAGTACCGGCTGGCTCCCGAGCATCCCCATCCCGCACCCGTCGAGGACTGCTATGCCGGGCTGGCGTGGGTCGCGGCCAACGCCGACGAATTGTCCATCGACCCCGAACGGCTGATCATCTGGGGCACGAGCGCGGGCGGTGGACTGGCAGCAGCGACGGCGCTGCTGGCTCGGGACCGCGGCGGCCCGGCCCTGGCCCACCAGATGCTGCAGGCGCCGATGCTCGACGACCGCTGCCAGACCCCGTCCAGCCAGGAACTCGACGGCGAGGGATTCTGGGACCGCCGGGCCAACCTGACGGCATGGACCTGCCTGCTCGGGCAGGCCAGGGGCGGGCCCGAGGTCTCGCCCTACGCGGCTCCGGCCCGCGCGGCAGACCTGAGCGGGCTGCCCGCCACCTACATCGACACCGGCCAGGTCGACACCTTCCGGGACGAGTCCATCGACTACGCCGCGCGGCTGTCCCGGTCCGGAGTCCCGGTCGAGTTGCACGTGTGGCCGGGGGCCTGGCATGCCTTCGCCACCGCCGCGCCGCAGGCGGCCATCTCGCAACTCGCCATCGCGGCCAGAACGGCCTATCTCAAGCGCGTCCTGGACTACTGATCCGAAAATGACAGCGGATTGACTCGTCAACAGGCGTGGCGGGGCACCGGTGCAGCGGCGCGGTGGCGCCGCACCGGTTCTCTGCGCGAACTCGGGAGCGAGCCGGACGTGCCCACTTCGTTTTTCGACCACCCCTATGAACCCCGGGGTCCACGCAAGCTGACCCAGCCCCGGAAAATGCCGGGTCCGGCGAGAATCGCCTCTCCGGCGTCTCAGCCGAGCTGACGAACCACAGGTCAGCGCACCGCTTCCAACCATGATCAATGAGACCGTGCCCGCGCGCTCGGGTGCGGCGGGGGCTTCGCCGGTGCGAGGGTGTGCCGGGGTTCAGGTCCGTGTGGTGAGTCGGGCGAGTGCCGTGTCGTACCGTGCCTGGACTTCCGTGTCGGGTGTTGCGCGCAGCAGTGCGGTGAGTGCCCGTACCGCACCGTCGTCGTAGCCGGCGGACTCCGCCTCCCGCGCGGCGAGGTCGAGTTGGGTGATGCCCTCGGTGTGGTTGCCGAGTCCCAGCAGTGCTTCTCCCTTGATGGTGAGCAGCAGGACGTGGGGGATGTCGGTGGTGTCCGGTTGGTTGCCGAGGGCCAGGGCGTGGGTCGCGGTGGTGAGGGCCCGGTGCCAGTGTCCGGCATCGGTTTGGTGGCGGGCGAGGTGCTGCATCGCCAGCCGTTCCATCCTCTGGTCGCCGGTCTCGCGTGCCAGCTCGACCGCGCGTTCGCAGCTCCTCGCGGCCTGGTCCAGGTCGTTGAGGGAGGCTTGGACCATGGCCAGCACGATCAAGGCGTTGGCCTCGGCGAACGCGTCACCGGCGCGGGCGGCGAGCGCGGAGGCCGCTTCCAGGTGGACGAGTGCCTCCGGGGTGCGCCCTTCCTCGGTCAGGACCCAGCCGAGGACGTTGAGCACCCGGGCCTCGCCGTGCTCGTCGGCGTTGGCGCGCGTGGCTGTGAGGGCGGTCTCCAGGAGCGGTACCCAGCCGTCGCGGACGCGCCACACGATCAGTGGCCACATCGTCATGACGATGCGCCAGGTCCTGTCGTGCAGTGCGGCGGCGTGCGCCGCGGCGACCGCCTGGGTGAGGTTGTTGCGCTCGGCGGCGTACCAGGCCACGGCGGCGGACCGGTCGCCGAACTCCCGCACGGCGGCCGGCGGCAGGAAGTCCGCCGGAAGTGGAAAGCAGTCCTCCGTGCCGGGCTCGGCCGCCGCGACGGCGCCGGTGGCGGTGGTGATGTAGTGGTCGAGGACGCGCTTGAGCGTGTCGGGCTGGGCGTCCAGGCCGCGGGCGTAGAGCCGCACGAGGTCGTGCATCGTCCACCGGCCGGGTGCCGTCTCGGTGAGCAGGTGCGCGACGGCCAGGCGCTCCAGGGCGCTCTCGGCGGTGGCGGGGTCGGTGTTGGCCAGGGCAGCCGCCGCGTAGCGGTCGACGTGCGTGCCCGGGTGGCGGCCGAGGGCGGCGAACAGGCGGGCGACGTGCGCCGGGAGTTGTCGCAGGGTCAGGCGCAGCGCGGCCCGCACGCCGGTGTCCTCCAGGTCCAGCAAGCTCAACCGCCGTGTCTCGTCGGACAGTTCGGCAGCCATCGTTCCCAGGGACCAGTCGGGTCGCCCTGCCAGACGGGCTGCTGCCACCCGCAGGGCCAGCGGCAGCCCGCCGCACAGCTCGGCGAGCCGGAGCGCGGCGGCCGGCTCGGCGTGGACCCGTTCGGTGCCGAGGATCCGGGCCAGGAGCACGGTGGCGTCCTGGGGGGCGAGGACGTCCACGGCGACGGGCCGGGCGGTGTCGGTGACGATCAGTCCCGGCAGCCGGTGCCTGCTGGTGACGACGGTGACGCAGCGGTCGCCGCCGGGCAGGAGCGGCCTGACCTGTTCGGAGTCACGCGCGTTGTCCAGGACGACGAGGAGTTGGCGGTTGGCGGCCAGGGAGCGGAAGAGTGCGGCCGCGCCGTTGGCCGACTCCGGTATTCGCTCCTGCGGCACGCCCAGGGCCAGCAGGAACTCGCGCAGGACCTCGACGGCGGCCGGCTCGCCGGTGTCACTGAAGCCGCGCAGGTCGGCGTAGAGGCGCCCGTCGGTGAGTCCGGCGGGGTCGTGGTGGGCCCAGTGCAGGACGAGGGCGGTCTTCCCGACCCCGGCGGGCCCGATGACCAGGCAGACCGGGGCCTCGCCCGCCGTGGCCCGGGTCAGGGCGGCGAGCTCAGAGGCCCGTCCGTGAAAGGCGCGCGGTGCGCGCGGCAGCAGATCGGGCGTGCTCGTGTTCAGGGTGGCCTCCGGTGCGGCGGCGGGCGGCGGGGCGTCCGCCGTGCGGGCGGGGCGGGGCCGGCCCAGGCTCGCGGCCTCCTCCAGCTCCCGGGCGTCGGCCGCGTCCAGGCCCAGGGCCTTCGCCAGGGCCTGGACGGTGCGGCGCTGCGGCCCCCGGGAGCGGCCCTGCTCCAGATAGGACAGGGTACGTACGCTCACCCCCGCGGCGTGCGCCAGGTCTTCCTGGCTGAGCCCCGCCCTGCGGCGTAGACCGAACAGCAGCGTGCCGAAGGAACGGTCCGCCGGTGCGTACGAGGCCATGCTGAAGCTCTTCCCGTGTTCGACGTGGCCCCGCCGAACGCCGAACCCCAACCCGCAAAAGTATGCGGTACATACTTTTGCGGGCGAAATTGCATGGTTTGCGCCCGCCCGCCCAGGTTGGATCTAGACCTGAGGAAGACGACCCCGGGAGCCAAACCGGGGAGTACTGCCCCTTCGCCGAGCCCTCGTCCCGCCGGGACCTGAAAGGCCCGGTGAGCGGGTAGCCGGTCGCTTCCCCGCTGTCCGTCCCGCGAGGACGCGCTGCCCCGATGCAGCGGCAGGCGCTCTCGCGGGCTCCTCGCCGCGCGCCACCACACCTGCGCGGAAGAGCTTTCAGGGAGTACCACCCGATGTACCTGCATCCGACGTCCACCATGCGCCGAGCCGGAAGGCGGCTGGCGGTGCTGCTGCTGGCCATGGCCGCCGCCTGCGGCCTGGTGAACGGCTTCGCCGCGCCCCACGCTGACGCCAACACCACCCAGCGGTGGACCGACATCGACTGGGACATGACGGGCTACGACTCCGCTGCGCGCCCCAGCTCGGCCGCCGCCAATCAGTCCGGGGAATACCAGCGTGTGGTGGACCGGATGCGCGAAATCGCCGGCCAGCCGATGGCAGGCCTCCCGAACGCCCCCTACTTCTCGGACACGACGGTCCGCGGGCGTGAAACCGCCACCAACCGCGTCATCCGGGTGCTGGTGTGGTCCAACGCTGTTACCCCCAGCAACCCCAGGGGCGAGCGGCGGGCCGATGTCGCGCTGTACTTCTCCGTCGACAACCTGTACTTCATGGGCTTCTCCTCCCACGGCCTCCACTACCGTCTCAACGCCCCCTACACCTTGCGCCTGGCGGAGGAGATGCGGGTCCGCTTCAACATGCCGACCGCTCCCTTGCTCAACACCATCAGCTCCGACGGGGGCTACGCGTCGCTGGCCGCGAACCCGACGTGGCGCGGTGACCAGCCGTACACGGCGAGCAACTTCCTGACGCACCTGAGTGCCCTGGACACCGCCACCTCGGCGAACAGGAACTCCAACGCAGTGCTTCGGGCCATGGCCTACTTCATCGGCGCCACCTCCGAGGCGGCCCGCTTCGGCTGGATCGAGAATCGCATTGCCAGCGTTCTCATCTACAACGGGGACCCGACCGAGACGTCCCGCCCGGCAAACATCGGCCGGTTCGGCACGGACCTGGAGAACAACTGGGACACCCTGTCCA
The DNA here is from genome assembly GCF_040687675.1 of Kitasatospora sp. NPDC056731. Classification (NCBI taxonomy): domain Bacteria; kingdom Bacillati; phylum Actinomycetota; class Actinomycetes; order Kitasatosporales; family Streptomycetaceae; genus Kitasatospora; species Kitasatospora sp. NPDC056731. Next base: position 643 of record NZ_JBFBNR010000065.1, on the reverse strand, counting down.
CGGTGGCTCACCGGAGCGCACGGGGACAGAACACCACCGCCGTGAACATCGACGGGCGCCAGTACGCGGACTGGGAGGACATCTACGGCGGCGAAACCGCCAACCCCATCATCGTCCCCTTCCTCGCCATCCAGGGCAGCGGCCTCTGACCCACCGCAACGCCACGGCGGCCGGGGCCCGATCCATTACGGACCGGGCCCCGGCCGCCGGCGGACTCCGGCGATCCGGGCCACGCAGGCCGCGGAGGCGGTGGTGGCGAGGTTGCGCAGCTGCCCGGACGCGCGCGCCTGCACGGTCCCGGGCCGGGTATTTGCCTTGGGCGCCGAGTAGGGGTACTGTCAGCCAGTCGCTCGGCAGGGAGCACCGGACACGCATCTGCGCGGACGGTCCCGCGGTGGCCAATCCTTTCGAAACACCACTTCCCGGTTCGGGCTGGGTCGCGTCTTGTCGTGGCTTGGTTCTTATTCGGCGTGTTTGTTTTATTGGATTGCGGCCGATTCGCTTTTCGGAGCAGGGATCGGCTAGAGTTTGAAACGTCGGACGGGGCGTCAAGCCGCAGAAGACACCAGCAAGTTGGATGAACGAAGCGCCGGAAACGGAGCGGAAAACATCTGGTAAGCTGGGAACACGAAAGAACGAAGCG
>NZ_JBFBNR010000064.1:0-36892 GCF_040687675.1 Kitasatospora sp. NPDC056731 | reverse complement strand
GGGAGTCCATGCGGAGTATCGGCGACCGACGACAACGCGGCGAGGTGCGTGCTCCGGCGTCGCGCGCCCGGCGTGATCCGAAAGAGAGCCCCTAGCTCGTCCAGGACGACCCGGTGGAGCTTGGCCCACACCCGGGCCCTGCTCCATTCGGTGAATCGCCGGTGGGCGGTCGGCCCGGACGGGCCGAAACAGGGCGGAAGCTGGGCCCAGGTGCACCCGGACGTCGCGACGAACACGATCGCCACCAGCACCTCCCGGTCGCCGTAGCGGCGCCGACCACCGCCCTGTGGGCGGGTCGGCGCCGCCGGCGCCACCAACTGGAACAGCTCCCACAACTCGTCCGGCACCAAGCGCTCCACGAGCGTCACGGAAGCAGCCTGCAAGCCCAAATGAGATGTCTTCTCAATGTGCTTCGGGCCGCGGTACTGGCCCTTTCGAGCTAGCACCACGGCCCTCTGACCTGCATGTTTGCTGTGGGCGCGGACGGTTTCGAACCGCCGACATCCGCCTTGCAAATGCAGCGATCGATGCGTTTGCGCTATGCTCGAATCACTAACGCAGCGATCACTGCGAATGTTGCCTTGCCTGTCGACCACTGCTCCCCACCGCCCGATACAGCTCTCACCCCGCCGCATCAGGAGACACCGTGACGACTGCCAGCAGGATCAAGAAGCACCGCCAGGTTCAGCGATCGGACCACACGACGATCCGCTACACAGCCAGCGGTCCGACCGGAGGACCGTTCCTGGCCCTCATCCACGGCTGGGCGTGCGACCGCGGCGACTTCGATGCGGTGACCGACCACCTGCCCGAGGACCACCGCGTCCTGGCGATCGACCTCGCCGAGCACGGCGAGTCACGGTCGACGCGGGAGGTCTGGACCATGGAGGAGTTCGCCCGCGACGTGGCCGCCGTCCTGGAAGCCGAGTCGGTGGACACGGCGGTCGTGGCCGGCCACTCCCTCGGCGGGGCGGTCGCCGTCGAAGTCGGCCGGCTGCTCCCCGACACCGTCTCGCAGGTCGTCGCACTCGACGCACTGCACTACCTGTCCCTGTTCCCGGCGCTGAGCGAGGAACAGGCCGAGGCGACGGTGCGCGCGTTCCGGACGGACTTCGCCGCCGCCGTACGGGGCCTCGTCGAGGGGGGTTCACCGGCCGGGACGGACCCGGCGCTCAAGGACGCGTACGCCGAGAAGATGGCCGCGGTGCGCCAGCCCGCGGGCCTGCGGGCCATCGAGGGCCTGGTGCGCTGGGACATGGACGCGGCGCTGCGCGAGACGAGGCAGCCGATCACCGTGTTCGCGATACGCGACCTGGTGACACGGGAGGCGATCGACCGGTACCGGGACCGCCTCGACATCGTGCTCATCGACCTCGGCAGCCACCACTTCCCGGTCGAGGCCCCCGAGGAGACGGCGAAACTGCTCTCCGGCGCCAGGTTCTGACTTAGCGTCAGCCTGATGGAACGCCGCTGCGGGCCGTGGGTCCGCCACGGCCCGCGCCGTCCGGGAGGCCTTCCCGGCGGAGAAGGCCGTCTTCGTCCGGATCACCGCCACGGACTGGGTCGAAGGCGGCGTCGGCATCGACGAGGCGGTGGCGTTCGCCGAGGAACTGGCGGCCGTGGGCGTCGACTTGCTCGACGTCACGTCCGGACTGGTGGTGCGGGACCACGGGGCCCGCCCGCCGACGCGGGAGGGGGTCCACGTCGAGTTCGCGGCACGGCTCAAGGACGCCACCGGACTCGCGGTCGCCGCCGCCGGACAGATCGGCGACGTGTCGCTGGCCGGCGAACTGGTGGCGAGCGGGCAGGTGGACGCCGTGATGATGGGGCGCCCCCTCCTCCGCGACCCCTACTTCGCCCTGCGCGCGCGCCCCGCGGACCAGGCGGCCTGGCCCCATCAGTACCAACGCGTTCTCTGAAGGCCCGGTTCTCGTACGGGACTGCGACTACGACGTCAGAAGGCAGGACCCCGAAGCACGGGCCCCGGTTCCCGCTCGCCGACCCGACCGCCCGACCCGAACCCACGGTCACGACCAGGAGCGACACCGCCTGCTACGGCAAGGCCGAGCACGATGGAGGACTTCGCCGGCCTCATCGGCCTCCGGGTCCACGTCGGGTGCGCAGTGCGCGGGAGAGCCGGTCCCGGGCCGTCCTGATCATCTCGGTGAGTTCGACGGGTTCGATCGGCTCGAAGTCGAAGCCGAAGATCATCAGATAGAAAACGATGGTGTCGAGGTTCTCGGCGCCGATGCGCAGGATGCAGGCGTTCGGTCCGTCGGCTTCGAGGCTGCCGATCGACGGCGAGATGCGGTCGGCGGCCTCGGTCAGGGGGGTGAACAGCCGGACGGCGGCCTGTGCGGCGTAGGCGCGGGTGGAGACGCCGCGGGCGACGTAGGCGGCGAGGTCGTCGGCGGGCGGCCGGCGCGGGGTGAAGTGCGGGCCGTGCGGTGGCCTGGGCGTGATGCGGTCGGCACGGAAGGTGCGCCAGTCCTCCCGGTCGAGATCCCAGGCAACCAGGTACCAGCGGCGCTCGGCGCACACCAGGCGGTACGGCTCGACGGTGCGGCGGCTGGTGGCACCGGCGTGGTCGCGGTACTCGAAGCGCAGCAACTCGGTGTCCCGGCACAGCTGGACGAGCTCGGTCAGCACGGCCGGGTCGAGGGCGGAGTCGCCCGGCGGACGCAGGACCGGCACCGTGAAGGCGTGCAGGGCGCCCACCCGGCGGCGCAGCCGGTCCGGCAGGACCTGCTCCAGTTTCGCCAGGGCGCGTACAGAGCTCTCACCGATGTCCTCGATGCCCTGCCCAGCGGCGGTGCGCAGCCCGACGGCGACGGCGACGGCCTCGTCGTCGTCCAGGAGCAGCGGGGGCAGCCGGGCTCCCGGGCCGAGCCGGTAGCCGCCGCCGGTCCCGGGGCTGGCGTCGACCGGATAGCCCAGCGTGCGCAGCCGGTCCACGTCACGGCGCACGGTGCGTTCGCTGACGCCGAGCCGGTCGGCCAAGTCGGCTCCGGACCAGTCACCACGGGCCTGGAGCAGCGAGAGCAGGCGCAGCAGTCGTACCGGAGAATCGCTCATGGTCACGAGCCTGCCATCGATCGCGGACACGATATGTCCGCAAGGGGTCCTAGCGTGAGGTTCATGACCGACGACACCGTGCACGACTTCCGCATCGACGTCCCCCAGGCTCAGCTCGACGACCTGCACGCCCGGCTGGGTCGCACCCGCTGGCCGCAGGAGCTGCCGGACGCGGGCCGGGACTACGGCGCCCCGCTGGACTACGTCCGCGACCTGGCCGCCTACTGGCGCGACGGCTACGACTGGCGCGGGCACGAGGCGGCGCTCAACGAGTTCCCTCAGTACACGACGGAGATCGACGGCACCCGGGTGCACTTCCTGCACGTGTGCTCCCCCGAACCCGACGCCACCCCGCTGATCCTCACGCACGGCTGGCCGGGCGCGTTCACCGAGTTCCTCGACGTGATCGGCCCGCTGTCCGACCCGCGCGCCCACGGCGGTGACCCGGCCGACGCCTTCCACCTGGTGATCCCGTCCATCCCCGGCTTCGGGTTCTCCGGCCCGACGACCGAACGCGGCTGGGGGCCGACCCGGGTGGCCGCCGCGTGGGCGACGCTGATGGCCCGCCTCGGTTACCAGCGCTACGGCGCCCAGGGCGGCGACTGGGGCACGATGATCTCCCGGGAGCTCGGCCGGCTCGACCCCGAGCACGTCATCGGCGTGCACGTCAACTACCTCATGACATTCCCGACCGGCGCGCCCGGCGAGCTCGACGACCTCACCCCCGACGACCAGGTCCGCCTCGCCGGATACGAGCGGTTCGCGAGCGGGGACGACGCCGGGTACCGGGCCATCCAGTCCACCCGCCCGCAGACCCTGGCCTACGGCCTGGCCGACTCCCCCGCCGGGCAACTGGCCTGGATCGCAGAGAAGTTCCAGGAATGGACCGACCCGACCGACCGGCCCGGCGGAGCGATCGACCGGGACCGGCTGCTGACCGACGTCATGCTGTACTGGCTGACCAACACCGCCTCCTCCTCGGCGCGCCTGTACTACGAGAACGCCCATGCCCAGGGATGGCCCCGGCCTTCCGAAGTCCCGCTGGGCGTCGCCGTCTTCCCGCACGACATCGTCCTGCCCATCCGCCCCCTCGCCGAACGCACGGCCACCATCACGCAATGGACCGAGTTCGAACGCGGCGGCCATTTCGCCGCCATGGAGGAACCCGCCGCCCTGACCGGCGACATCAGGACGTTCTTCCGCGCCCTGCGGTGAGGCCGAGGCGCGTCCCGGGCCCTCGGGTACCAGCGGACGCCCGCGAGCGACAATCCGCCGGACGCGAGCGACCGGGTGCGCGACAGCCGGGGAGCCCGGGCCGCGCCGGCCAGGCCCGGCAGGTGCGCCGCCCCGCCTCCCGCGTCGCCTCCGGGCGTTCGAACTCTACGCTTGGGCAGGGGTGTTCACCGATGCGGGTGGGCCCACCAGCGGTCGCTGGACATCCCGTTGTGCTTGCAGGCAGCCCGCCGCGCTGCGGGGGCTTCCCCGCTCGACGGGCCGGATTCAGAGGGGTTTGGCACGGATGACAGCCGACGGGAGCAGTTTGGCCGCGTTTCTGCGCTCACGCCGGGAGCGGCTCAAGCCGGAGCAGGTGGGCCTGGCCTCTCATGGCCGGCGGCGCACGCCGGGGCTGCGCCGCGGGGAGCTGGCCACGCTCGCCGGATTGAGCGTCGAGTATCTCGAACGCCTTGAGCAGGGTCGGGACACCAATCCGTCCGGTGCGGTGCTCGCGGCGCTCGCCGACGCGTTGCGCCTGTCCGTCGAGGAGAAGCAGCACCTGGCGATGCTGGCGATGCGGCAGCACAGCGCCCCGCTCCTTCCCGCTCCCCCGCCGGTGGGTGAGGATCCGCGCCCCGGCGTGCGCGACCTCCTGGACCGTCTGGACCCGAGCCCGGCGTGCCTGCTCGGGCCGGTCTACGACGTCGTGGCCTGGAACCAGGCGTGGGAGACGATGGCGACGCCGATGGGTGTGCTGGACAAGACCCCGCCGAATCTCATCCGCTACCACTTCCTGCACCCCATGGCACGCCGGATCCTTGATGAGGCGGCCTGGGCGGCGACGGCGGACGGGGCGGTCGGCTGGCTGCGGGCCGCCGAGCCCGACTGGGGCTCCGACTGCGCATTCAAGGACCTGGTCGACGACGTGCGTGCCGTTCCCGAGTTCGCGACCCGTTGGGCGGCCCACACGGTCGCCGCCCGACGGCCCGTCAGCAATCGCGTCCGGCACCCCGAGGCCGGAGACCTCAACATGCGCGTGGAGGTCCTGTTCGTCGGCGAGGCCAACCACTGGCTGCAACTGTGGCTGCCGGGCGACGAGGAGACCGCCGCGGCCTTCGCCTCCCTCCTCGGCACCGGATGAACCGCAACGTCTCCCTGCCGGTACGGGTATCCCCACGGCGTTCCTGTACGGGACGTCATCGCGCATCGTCGGGGAAGCAAGTCCGACGGAGCGGAAGGGAAACGGCAGATGGACATCAGGCCGATGCGATCCTGGATTCACCACAGCCGGGGAAGGGTACTGCGCCAGGCCGTGACCGGACGGCACGAACTGGGCGGCCTGTACGAGGACATGCTCACGCGGCAGGGCTTCGAAGGACGCGACGCCTACCTGTACCGGCGCAGCGAGCCGACCGCCTGGAGGCACGCGGAGGAGAGCGCGGCAAACCGCAACTACGACGGGCGGTTGCTGGAGCCCACCGACCGCGGCAGTGCCGATGGAGTCCCGCTGCGGCTGTTCCACAACCCCCACCTGTCCCTCCACGTCAGCCGGCGCAGCGCGAACATGCCCTACTCGGTGCGCAACACCGACGGGGACGAGCTGTACTTCGTGCACGAGGGCACCGGCACCTTCTACACCGAGTTCGGACCCATCCCCTACGAGCCCGGCGACTACGTCCTGGTGCCCAAGGGCATCACCTACCGCATCCGCCCGGCCGGACCGGAGAACTACTTCCTCGTCATCGAGTCGACCGAGGAACTGGGCTTCGCCGACACCGGCGCGTTCGGCCGCCGCGCCCCCTTCGACCCCGGGCTGCTGTACGTGCCCTCCCCGGCCCTGGACGAGCTGGGCGACGGGCGCGACGAGGATGGGCAGTGGCCGGTCCGGGTCAAGCTCCGCGGCGAACGCGCCACCATCGTCTTCGACTCCGACCCGATCGACGTCGAAGGATGGTCGGGCGACCTGTTCCCGTTCAAGATGAACATCCGCGACTACCGGCCGGTGATGAGCGACCGCATCCACGTCATGCCGTCCGCCTACGCCGTCTTCGCCACATCCACCTTCATGGTGGGCAACTTCCTGCCCCGCCCCTTCGAATCGGCTCCCGACTCGGAACCCTTCCCGCCCTACCACCGCAACGCGGACTACGACGAGTTCACGTTCTTCCACAACGGAACCGTGCTCGGCGTGCCCATCGCCCCGGCCACCATGTCCCTCGTCCCGCAGGGCCTGCACCACGGCCTGCCCGCCGAACTCCAGGAACAGCTGGCCAAGAAATTGAAGCCGGGCGACCGCATCGACAGCGAGGTCGTCTTCGTGGACACCAAGGTGCCCCTGACCCCCACACCGGACGCCGAGGCCGTCAGGCGCACGGACCAGGAGGCCGGCCAGACGGGGAAGGCAGCCCCGGCGCCCTCGGCCGGGTGAAGGGCCATCGTCCCGGCGAATGACCGGGTCCGTACGGAAACACCGCCGGCACGGCATCGTCGAGCCGGGTTCGCAGGAAGAAGGAGAGAGGGGTTCATTTCGTGATCAGGATTCATGGGGCAGCCGTGATCTGCGGTTCTGTTCTCGCGCTCGTCATGGCCGGTGTGGCGGCCTCGGACGCTGCCGCGCAGCCGTCGGTGACGTACTGCGCCAAGGGGACCACCGCGTACAGCACGCCGGGCGACTACGACTGCATCCTGCCTCCCGGCACTCGCGATCACGAGCTGTTCTTCATCGGGGCGGGTGGCGGCGGCGGTGGCGGCGCGGGCGGGGTGTACGACGGCCCTGGCGGGTACAGCGGCGGAGGTGGGGGAGCCGGTGCCGACGCCGACTGCGCGATCCCCGGCGGGGGCGGAAACAGGATCGAGATCACCGTGGGCCGGGGCGGAGACGGCGGGGACGGCGGGAGCAGCGGCCGCAGCGGTGCGAACGGCAAGAGAGGAGGAATCACCGGGGTCAAGTCCCTCCAGGTCGCTCCGAACGGCAGCACCCAACTCCGGGCGCAGGTGTCGGGCCAAGGAGGCGGAGGCGGCCAGGGGGGACAGCGCACCGGTGGAGAACACGGGTCCGGTGAGCGCAGCGGAGGCTGCGGCAACCTCGCTCCGGGGCAAGACGGGCGCAACGGGTCAGGTGCCCACGGCAGCGAGGGCGGACTGGGCCAACCTGGCGGCCGGGCGAACCGCACGGATGACAGGTGCCCCCGTGCCGGGAACGGCGGCAGCGGCGGTGGCGGTGGCAGCTGGGGAGGACACGGGTACGCCGGCGCCCGGGGCGGCAACGGCTGCGTCATGCTGACCGTGCACTGAGCGACCAATCGCCTGTCTGCCCTGGTGGCTGCGGGCCGACGGCGAGTCCAGCCGCCGCGCACACCCGCTGACCAGCGCGTTGACCCAACACTTCTCAAGCCGTAGGGCCGTCTCAGCTCTCCGAACAGCCGGTACCTCTGGTCCTTCCGAGCCGATGCCCCCTGACCGCGACCGGTCGGGGGGCATCGGCGCTCGTGCGCAGGTGGGCCGGCGGGCGGTGTGTCAGGTGGCGATGGTGGCGACGGGTTCGAGGCCGTAGGTCCGGGCGTAGCCGTTCTCGGTGCCGACGAGGAGGTCGACGACCTCGAAGTAGCGGTCCCAGAAGGGGGTTTCGCGCAGCGCGTCGACGAGGAGCTGGTAGGCGTGGTGGTCGTCGGCCTCCCACACCCAGACGTCGGTGACGCGAGCGGAGTAGAACTCCGTGTCGTAGAAGCGCGACCGGACGCCGGTGGTCTTGGCCTTGATGGCCGGCAGGACCTGGGTGGTGAAGGCGTCCACCCGTTCCTGGACGGTCAGGGCGAGCCATTCGGGCGTGGTCTTGACCAGCATGAACGCCGTGACCGGCGGTTCGGACTTTTCAGCGGACATCGGGGTGCCTCCAAAGCGGCAGGTGGGTAGTGGTCCTGGTTCGCCGGGCTCCGTGGCGCCCGGCGTGGGGTGCTGGACTTCAGGAGAGGACGGCGGGCTTGAGGGTCCGGGCGCACCACTGCTCGAAGCGGGTGGGGGAGGCGGTGTCCGGGGTGCGGGCGACGCCGGCGTCGAGGCCCTCGTCCTTGGCCCGCTTCATGTCGACCACGCCCTGGGCGAACGCCTCGTTGAGGCCGTAGCCGACGAGGGTGGTGTACAGCTCGTCGAGCGACTGGCGTTCGTAGCGGACGGGGCGGCCGAACTGCTCGGTCATCACGCGGGCCAGGTCGTTCGGGGACAGGTCCTGCGGCCCGAGGACCGGGACGCTGCCGGTGCCGGTCCACGAGCGGTCCAGCAGCAGGCCAGCGGCCGCGGCCGCGATGTCGGCGACAGCGACGAAGGGGGCCTTGCGGTCGGCGTCGACGGAGTCGGTGAAGACGCCCTTCTCGCGGATCGAGTCGGCCTCCTCCAGGAGGTTCTCGAAGAAGGACGGGTTGGCCAGGGCCCGGTAGGCGACGCCGGTACCGGCGATGAGGTCGTCCATCGCGAGGGAGGCGGTGACGAGGCCGGCCCGGTCGGCGAGCGGGGTGCCGCGGCCGAGCGCGGAGACGCCGACGACGTGGCCGACGCCGTGGGCGACGAGCGCCTCGGTGGCGGCGCGGGCGAAACCGCTGTAGGCGTCGTGCGGGGTCAGGGACGCGTCCGGGGGGACGAGCCAGAAGACCGCGTCCGCGCCCTCGAAGGCTCGGTCGAGGACCTCGGCGTCCGCGTGGGAGCCGGTGACCACCTCGACGCGTCCGCGCGCCGCGTCCGGGAGCCGGGCGGGATCGCGCACGATCACGCGCAGTTCCTCGCCCGCGGCGGGGGCGGACTCCAGGAGCTGGGAGAGCAGGTGGCGGCCGATGTTCCCGGTGGGACCAGTGATGACGATCATGAAAACCTCGTGGCTCGTGCTGGTTTCGGTATGCCCTCATCCTGCTGAGATCCGCCGTGCTGCCACAATGGGAACTTCAGCACGGAATCATTGACTGAAATGGAATAATGCTGGTGAGCAGCCCTGATCCGGTCATCGACGCCAATCTCGCCATCGCCCTGGATGCTCTGCTGACCGAGCACAGCGTGACCCGCGCCGCCGCGCGACTGCACACCTCGCCCGCCGCCATGAGCCGCACCCTGGCCCGGCTGCGCCGCGTCCTCCAGGACCCCCTCCTGGTCCGGGCCGGGCAGGCCATGGTTCCCACCCCGCGCGCCGAGGCCCTGCGCGAGGAGGCCGCCACCGTGGTGCGCAGCCTCGGAGCGCTGCTCAGCCCCGGCACGAGCGTCGACCCCGCCGGCCTCCGCAACACCTTCACCCTCCAGGCCGCCGACCTGGTCGGCGCGGCACTGGCCCACGGTCTGCTGCAACTGGCCCGGCGGGAGGCGCCGGGGGTCTCGTTCCGGATCGGGGCCGAAGAACTGGAGGCCGGGCCCGCCCTGCGCGACGGCCGGATCGACCTGGAGGTCGGATCCATCGACCATGTGGACCCCGAAACCCGGGTCGAGGAACTGGTCAGCCTCCGCATGGTCGCGGCCGTCCGGGCCGGTCATCCGCTCACCGAAGGGCCGCTGACCCCGGCCCGGCTCGCTGCCGCCCACCACATCGCGGTCAGCCGCCGCGGCCGGTTCACCGGCCCCCTCGACACCGCGCTGGCCGAGCAGGACCTCCACCGGCGGGTCAGCGTCGTCCTGCCCAGCCACCTGGCCGCGATGACCCTCGCCACCCGCAGCGACCTCGTCTGCCTGGTACCCGCCGCACTCCCCGGCGCCGCCCCCTCGCCCCTCACCCACGACGCCGGCGCCCTCGGACTGCACCTCCTCGACATCCCCCTGGCACTACCGCCGCTGACCATCGGCATGGCCTGGCACCCCCGGCACACGGCCGACGGGGCCCACCGCTGGCTCCGCGACGCCGTCCGGCGGGTTCTCCGCACGCCGGCGGCAGCTGCGGGGCCCACCGCGGCGGACGCGATCGGGCTCGCATAGGACGACACCGGCCCCGTACCGGACGACGCCGCCCCGGCCCGCGCGGACGCATGCCCGTGGGCAACAAGGCCGCGGACCGGACGACAAGCCGAGGTGTCCCGCTCCGCAGCCGGGTGTCTACCCGCCGGAGTCGGTCACCGACGCCCGGCCCGGATCCGTGCCAGGCGTTCCCAGCCGACGCGCTACACCGTGCTGGCCGATCCGGAGGGAAACGAGTTCCGCCCGGACTGAACGACGGGGAACTCCACCCCGGTGAGGTCTTCGGAGACGGCCCACAGCCGCTGCTGGACGACCACCTCGTACGACTCCGGGCTGGAGGTGACCAGCCGGGGGTGGCCCATGACCTCGCGGCGTCCGCCGGGACCGTAGTACTGGCCGCCGAGCGCGGCGGGGTCGGCGGCGGCCCGCAGGGTCGGCGAGCGGCAGGGGTGGCCGAGATCCTCAGCCGCTCACTCTCCAGCCGAGCGGTGCTGTGCGACCTCTTCGGCGCACAGGGCAGCGTCCTGGAACACAACGTCTCCGTCGAGGTCGTAGCCCGCTACAAGCGCGCCTCCCTGGACCGCCTGACAACCATGACCGCCCTGATCCTGAAGTACCTGCCGGAGCTGGGCGAAAACGCAACACTGTTCAGCCTGCAGACCATGGTCATGGCCGGCGCGCTGTCGGCGTACAGCACACCCCCGCCCAGTCTGCGGGCGGCCTACCAGGCCGAGCCCGACCTGGCCCGCTTCCACCTGGAGCTGGCGGACTACTTGAAGCCGGCCCTGACCGCAACCCTCCTGGGCGTGCTACCCCGCCGCTGACCTGCGTGGCACTGGACAGGCCGAAACCTTGGACGCGCCATGAAGATCACCGTGGGACTCGACAAGCCTCACATGATCAGAACGATCTCAAAACGGCCGTGTACTGAGGGGCCTCAGAGCTGGACGGGCAGGTGGCGGGGTCCGCGGAGCATGGCGTTCTGCCGGTAGGGGGGCGGATCCTGGACCAGGCGTGCCGTGCCGAGGCGGGGGATCAGCGCACCGAGCGCGGCCTCGGCTTCGATGCGGGCGAGCGGTGCGCCGTAGCACAGGTGGATACCGCTGCCGAAGCCGAGGTGCTGGTTGTCCGGGCGGGTGGGGTCGAACCGGTCCGGCGCGTGGAACCGCTTGGGGTCGCGGTTGCCCGAGGCCAGCGCGAGCACGACGGTGGCGCCTGCGGGGAGGGTGGTACCGCCGACGTCGATGTCGGCGAGGGGGGTGCGCTCGCGCATGTGGACCGGGGGTTCGTAGCGCAGCAGTTCCTCCACCGCTCGCGGCAGCAGCTCCGGTTCGCGACGCAGCTGGTCCAGCTGCTCGGGCTGACGCAGCAGAGTGAGCACCCCGTTGGCGATCAGGTTCACCGTGGTCTCATGTCCGGCGATGAGCAGCAGCACGGCGGTTTCCGCGAGTTCTTCCTGGGTGAGCCGCAGGGCCGGGTCCGGTTCGTTGACGAAGGCGGAGAGCAGGTCGTCGCTCGGATTGCCACGGCGCTTCTCGGCGAGGCCCGCCAGGTACCGGCCCATCTCGCCCCGCGCCTGTTCGCCCGCCTGGTCGCCCGCCTCGTCCCGCTCGGAGGAGTCCTCTGCGGGCCGGACGTCGGCGGACGCGACGAGCGCGTCGGACCACGCCCTGAAGAGCGGCTCGTCCTCACGCGGCACGCCGAGCAGGCGGCAGATCACCGTGACGGGCAGCGGGTAGGCGAGGTCGTCGACGATGTCGATCCGGCCGCCCGCCTGGAACGGCTCCATCAGTTCCCCGGTGAGCTGGACGATCTCGCCGCGCATGGCATCGACCCTGCCCGGGCTGTGCGGGGGGCCGAACGGCCGCATGGCCAAGGTGCGCAGTCTGTGGTGCTCCGGGTCGTCGAGCCGCAGGAACGGCGGCTTGTGCGTCGTCTCGCCGCAGGTGCGGGGATCGACACTCATCCGTGGATCGTGGAGCAGGGCGGCGACCTCGTGGTAGGTGCCGATCAGGTAGCTGCCGTCTGCCTGCCGGACGACGGGACCGGCCTCGCGCAGCTCCGCGTACAGCGGGTAGGGGTCGGGGCGGTTCGCGTAGTCGGTGATCCGTGCCAGCAGGGTGTCGGAGTCCATGGTGGCTCCTCGTCGTTGGGCGGGACGTGGGGCGGGACGTGGGTCAGCCGCGGGGCTGCACCACGGTCAGTCGACGGTCGGGCAGGTATCCGGTGAGCGCCACGGTGGGGCCGTGGGACAGCCCCTTCGGATCCGGCACGTCGGACGGAATCGGGATGTCCGCCGCGAGCGCGCGGTCCGCCGCGCCGGGCGGGGGCGGGAACGGCGCAGCCGTCTCGATCAGGTGCCGGTAGTAGTCGAGCGACTTGGCCATGTCGACGGTGACCGCCGCGGTGACCCGCCCCTGGTACCCGTAGACCATCGCCAGACGGCGCGCCTCCAGAGAACCCTGGGCGATGACCACGTGGTCGGAGAAGGTGGGCACGCCCACCGACTTGATGTTGAGCCCGAACTGGGTCGACCAGAACGTCGGAAGGGCGAGGTGCGGGCGCCGCAGCGGCCCTGGGCTGACCATGTTGTGGGCCGCCACCCCGGCCTGTTCGACCGCGTTCCCCCAGTGTTCGAGGGAGAGCATCTGGTAACCGAACAGCGGGTGGGGGAAGCGGGAGACGTCGCCGGCGACGAAGACGTCGTCCGTGACGATCCCGTACATGTTGAAGGCGCGGCACCCGGCGTCGCAGGCGATTCCGCGCGGGCCCGCCGCCAGTCCGGAATCCGCCAGCCACTCGACGTTGCGGACCGCCCCCAGCGCCACGACGCACACGTCCGCCTCGACGCGGCTGCCGTCGGACAGCTCCGCGCCGGTGAAGCGGCCGCGGTCGTCCCCGCGCAGGGCGGTGACCGTCACTCCGGTGCGCAGGTCCACACCGTGGTTGCGCTGCATGGCGGCCGCGAGTTTCGCCAGGGTGCCGCCCAGCGCGCCCACCAGAGGTGCGGGACCGCGTTCGGCGACGGTGACGTCCAGCCCACGTTCCCGGCAGGCCGAGGCGATCTCCGAGCCGGTGAAACCACCGCCGATCACCAGCACCCGCCGTGGCCCGGCGGCCAACCGCTCGGCCAAACCGCCGGCGTCCTCGCGGGTACGCAGGGTGAACACCCCGTCCAGGGCGGCCTCCTGCGGATGGGGCCAGGGACGCGCCCGGGTCCCGGTGGCGATCAGCAACCGGTCGTACGGCAGCGACTCGCCATCGGCCAGCATCACCCGCTTCCCCAGGGGGTCCAGGCCGGTGGCGCGTACGCCCAGCCGCCACTCGGCGTCCGGATCCCGGCGCATCGGCAGCCCGGTGGAGTCCGCCGCAGCGTGGCCCAGCAGCACCTGCTTGGACAGCGGCGGCCGGTCGTAGGGCGGATGAGGCTCGTCGCCGACCACGGTCAGTGAGCCGGTGAAGCCCTCCTCCCGCAGCGCCTCCGCGGCCCTCAGCCCGGCCAGCGACGCGCCGACGACAACGATCCGGCCCTCTGTCTGGTAACCGGCCCTCTGGTCACCGGCTCCCTGGTCACCGGCCATCAGCGCTCACCTCCTCGCCGAGGAGGATGGCCTGGACCGGGCACGCCGCCGCGGCCTGGCGCACGCGCTCGACCTGGTCGTCGGGGACAGCCGTGGCGTACAGCAGTCCCTCCTCGCCGTGCAGCTGGAACACCCTCGGCGCGAGGAACACGCACTGTGCGTAGCCCTGGCAACGCGTGAGGTCCACAACGGTCCGCATCCCCACCACTTCCTCTGCCGCCGTACCCCCTCTCTCTTCCAGCATGGGACGAGAACCGGACGCGCGCAGCATGGGACGAGAGGCGGGCACGCGCGGCAACCGCTCGGGCACGCCCCAGGTGCGGAGTCCGCGTCGAGCTGTCCACCGGCATCCCTCCGACCAGCGGGCGTGCGGCACAAGGGCGCCGAACTGCTGTGCTGCGCCTGTGCTGCGCGATCACCGACCGGCGGGAACCCGTACGACTTCGCGCATCGCGGGTCCTACCGTTGCCAGATAGGCGTGTACGTCAGCCAGGTCGTGAGTGGCCAGACCGATGTACCCGTCCGGGCGGACGAGGAACAGTCCCCGACCGTAGGTTTCGCGGGCAGCGCGGTCGTGGATCCGATGGGACCGCACACTGGCGGGGACCGGCGGCAGCCGATAGCCGACGCCCAGCAGGGTGAAACCCGGTCCGCGGAAGAGGTCGAAGAGCTGCGCGGAGCGTGGGAGCCAGGACATCCTCGATGATGTCGCCCTGGGCGTCCTCGGTGGCGCTGATCCACTCGCGGAACTCGTCCCGGCGGACAACCTGCGGACCCGCCGCTGGGCGCCAAGTCTGGTTACAGGCCGCCTGTATAGAGGAGGCGGTTGGGTGAGTCGGGGCCGAGGCGGGTGAGAACGTCCTTCGTGGAGTTGGCGACCAGCCTGTCAAGGACGTCCTGGGATGTGGCCTGGGGATCCTGCTGTTTGACGAGGGCGGCGGCTCCGGCGACGTGGGGCGCGGCCATGGACGTGCCGTTGAGTGTGCTGGATCCACCGCCGAGTCGGGCGGAGACGATGGCAACGCCGGGCGCGTACAGCGACAGGCAGGGGCCGTAGTTGCTGAAGCTGGCCTGCCGGTCCTGCTTGTTGACCGCGCCGACGGCGAGGGCCTTCTGTGCGCGGGCGGGAGAGACCTCGCAGGCGTCCTGGGCGTCGTTCCCGGCCGAGACGACGGGCAGCACGCCTCGGTCCGCCACCGTGTTCACGGCCGCGTCGAGCGCCTCGGAGGCGGGTCCGCCGAGAGAGGCGTTCAGCACCGCCGGCTGCTGGGCGTGGGCGGCGACCCAGTCCAGGCCCGCGAGGGAGGTCGCGGTGGATCCCTCTCCCTGGCAGTCGAGCACCCGGACGGCGACCAGGGACACCGAGCGGGCCACCCCGTAGGTCCTTCCGCCGACGGTGCCTGCGACGTGGGTGCCGTGAGAGTGGCAGTCCTGGCCGTTGTGGCCGTCGTCCACGGCGTCGAATCCCACGGCGGCCCGCCCTTCGAACTCCTCGTTTCCGGTTTCGATGCCGGTGTCGACGATGTACGCCGTGACACCCTCGCCCGTCCCGTTGACCGTGAAGAGCCCGTCGAGGGGAAGGTTGCGCTGATCGATCCGGTCCAGGCCCCAACTCGCCGCCTCAACAGTCGCCCTGGACGCGGCCGCGTCATCGACGCCGACCCGGGCGTTCTCCTCGATCGCCTCGACCGCGGGCAGGGTACGCGCCATCCGCAACTGGAGCGGGGTGAGCGGGGCGGCAAAGCCGTGCAGCGCCGTGCCGTAGGTGAACAGGGGCCGGACGCCGAGATCGCGCAGTACCGCTTCCGGCGAGAACCCGGGGTTCACCCTGACGATGTACTCACCCGGCACTGCCGCCACGGATTCCGTCACCGTAACCGGAGGCTTGCTCAGCCTGGTTGTGGCACTCACGTCACCGGCACTGCCGGTCAGCGGCACGATCAGCAGGAGAACTGCCGCTACCCGGCGGGCACTCACGCGCATATGCACTCCATCACACAAGAGCAGGAACCGATAAGTGACCCGAGCAATCCCGCAGGACAAACGCACGGAGCTGACGGACGGCGGGGAAACAGCCAGGGCGTCCACGTGCGGGGACGGCGCCCTGAAGGGAGACGACACTCACCGGGCAGCGCCCCACCGCCGGCGGGGAGAGGTCCCGGGAGAGGACGCGGCCCTGGAGCCGTGGGGCGCCAGGACCGCAACGACAACGGTGGAGGAACCGCGGGTCGTACCGGCCCCAACTGCCCCTACTGCCCCGCAATCGCCTGGGCGCGCTGCCTCAGATCCTGGGGAACATCGTCCCGCTGAGCGACATCGCGGACCAGGTTCTGCACCTCCGCTGCTGTGTCCGCGGAGCCCTCGTCGTCGCTGTTCTCGTCTTCACCCGCGCTGTTGATGGCGAGGTAGCCCATGGCGTACTCCTTACTCCGGTGGAACTCCTTTGGTCAGTACGCGATCCTGCCTGTCAGGCGGACATCGTGGATGAATCCGCCACCCAGGACGTTCGAAAGAGTGAAAGCCGGAGAACTGGATGGCCCCGTTGAACGGCACACCGGCCCGCGCCACATGTCCTTCGCCCAGATGCTCACGCTGCTCCTGCGCAAACGCATCCACAGCGGCGGGCTGCCCCAGGTGCCTGCCGCGCAGTACTGGCTTCAGTCCCTGTCGGGGGCGTGCAGGGCGAGGGTGAAGCTGAAGCGGTCGCCGCGGTAGAGGGTGCGGACCTGTTCGAGGGGGTGGCCGGCGGCATCGCGGCTGCGGCGGTGGAGCAGCAGCATGGGCAGGGCGGGCGGGGTGCCGATGAGCAGGGCTTCGCGGGGGGTGGCGAGGACCGTCTCGATGCGTTCGTCGGCGCCGCCGAGCCGCACGCCGCACTCGCGCAGGTAACCGTAGAAGGAGCCTTCGGGGTCGAACTCCCGCTCCAGGTGCGGGACTCGGGCGACGGGGACGTAGGTGGACTCCAGGCCGACGCGTTCCTCGTCGGCGCGCAGGACGCGTTCCAGGTGCCAGAGGGGTTCGCCTTCGGGGACGGCGAGGTGCTGGGCCATGGGCGGGTCGGCGGGGAGGCGGTCGAGGGTGATGAGGGTGCGGCCGGGGCGCAGGCCCTGGCGGGTCACGCCTTCGGTGTAGCTGGCGAGGGAGAGCGGCTGTTCGATCTTGGGTCCGGCGACGACGGTGCCGCGGCCCTGGCGGCGCAGGCGGCCTTCGAGGAGGAGGTCGCGCAGGGCCTGACGGACGGTGGCGCGGGCGACGTGGTGGCGTTCGGCGAGGTCGGCTTCGGTGGGCAGGCGCCCGCCGGGGCCCAATTCGGCGATGAGGTCTTCGAGTTGGGCTTTGACCAGGTAGTACTTGGGCACCCGGCCGTGGTCGGGGACGCCGGAGCGGGCGGGGGCGACGGGGGGCCGGGGGGTGCCGTGGTTCACCGCGCCACCTTATCGAGCGGTGGTCCGGCGCCATCGAGTGGCGGTTCAGCGCTCCCGAGATCACGAAATGGTAACCGGTCTGGACTGAATTTCGGCAGTTGTTCATACAACCGTGGATCCGGGGAGGGCTCCTCCTCGCACAGGCGCCCCATCCTCGGTGCCGGTGCAACCGCACCGCGTCGCCCCGTAGTTGGGAGCCCCCGTGCGCATCCCCCGCTCCATCCGGACCGTCACCGCGGCCACCGCCGTAGCCGCCGCGGCCACCGCGCTGCTGCCGTCGGCCCCCGCCGGCGCCTCCCCCGCTGCTTCCGCCTCCCCCCTCGCAACCGCCCCCGCCGCCCCCGCCTACAAGGGCCTGCCGGACGGCACCAAGCAGGCCAAGACCCTGGTCATCGGCGTCGACGGCACCCGCTACGACAAGCTGGCGGCCGCCGACGCGCCCAACCTCAAAGCGCTGATGGCCGGCGGCATGACCGCCACCAGCAACCTGTACGCCAACCCGCTGGCGCCGACCCTGTCCGGGCCGGGCTGGTCGACCATCGCCACCGGCGTGTGGCCCGACAAGCACCAGGTCAAGGACAACGCGTTCACCGGCGCCCGGTTCGACCAGTACCCGGACTTCGCCAGCCGCCTGGAGGCCGCCGACCCGGCCGCCTCCACGCTGGTGATCGGCTCGTGGAACCCGATCACCGGCAACGTCTTCAACGGCAAGGCGGACCTGCGGATCGCCGAGAACGAGGACGACGCCAAGACCGCCTCCGACGCCGCCGACTACCTCGCCCACGGCAACCCGGACACCGCCTTCCTGCACTTCGACGGGATCGACGAGGCCGGTCACGCCTCCGGCGGCGCCAGCGCCCAGTACGCGGCCGCCATCCACACCGTCGACGCGCTCGTCGGCCAGGTCGTGCAGGCCGTCAAGTCCCGCCCCGCGTACGGCTCGGAGGACTGGCTGATCGTCGTCACCACCGACCACGGACACACCGACGCCGGCGGGCACGGCGGCAACAGCGCCAACGAGCGGCAGACCTTCGTGATCGCCGACGGCGCCGGCTACCCGGCCGGCTCCCGGCGCTACGACGTCAAGCCCGTGGACATCGCGCCGACCGTCCTCAAGCACGAGGGCGCGCCGATCGACTCCGCCTGGCGCCTGGACGGGCAGCCGATCGACGAGATCGCCCCGGACGCCTTCGACGCGCTGCGCCCCGCCCTCCAGGGCCGGGTGGACGAGACGGGCATCCCGGCCGCGGTCCGGGGCTGGACGCACACACCGCCCAGCGGCTGGAGCATCGACAACTCCCGGATGCCCAGCGGCGGGGTGACGGAGTGGCGCGGCTGGACCTTCGCCACCGACGAGTTCTGGAGCGCCACCCAGCTCGGACAGGGCCGGGAGACCAACGTGCGGGCCCGCAACGTCTTCGCGGTCGCCGACTCCGACGAGTGGGACGACAAGGCGCACGGCGCCGGCCAGTTCGACTCCACCCTGGTCAGCCCGGCCTACCCGGTCGCCGGCCTCGGCCGGGCCACGCTGTCCTTCGCGACGAACTACAAGGTCGACGGCCCGCAGACCGGCGACGTGTACGTGGTCTTCGACAACGGCGCCCCGCAACTGGTGAAGTCCTACCGCGCCGACCTGAACACCGTCGAGCACCTGCCCGTCACCGTGCCGGCCGGCGCCACCACCGCGCGCCTGCAGTTCCGCTACACGGGCACCAACAGCGCCTTCTGGACGGTCGACCAGGTCTCCTTCGGCGCCTGACACCACCACCGGCCCGCCCGCCGCCCCGGCCCCGGGGCCCCGGGGCGGCGGGGTGACGGGGTGACGGGGCGGCGGGGTGGCGACGCCCACCACGCGGTACGGCGGCCTCCCGGAGCGGAGTTCGGTTGTCAGACCAGGCAGAACTCGTTTCCTTCCGGGTCGGCCATCACCACATGATCGGGCCTGCCGTCCAACTCCTCCTCGCTGACCACGGTCGCGCCCGCGGCGGTCAACCGCTCCACCGCCTCGACCACGCGCGGCCATCGCACCTCCCACGGTGTTTCACGGCCGCCACCGACCTGGACGTCCACGTGCACCCGGTTCTTCACCGCCTTCGGCTCCGGCACCTTCAGGAAGGACATGGTGGGGCCCACCCCGTCGGGATCACAGAGGTACGCGCCGTCATCCCACTCGCCCTCCGGGATCCCGTAGTGGGAGAGCCATTCCTCCCAACTCCCGAATCCCGCAGGTGCGGGCTTCTCCGCATAGCCCAACGCCAGTGCCCAGAACCCGGCCAGCTTCGCCGGGTGCGCACAGTCGATCGTCAAGCTCCACCTGGTCGCCATGCGGTCCTCCTCCGGTCGGATGCCGCGACGGTACCGCGCACCTCTGACACTCGCGGCCGGTGAGCCGTCCGGTGGCGGCCGGCGCCGTCACGACCCTCGGCGCGCGCCGGCCGGGTGGCCCCGGCGGCCGGTACGGTACCGGCGTGATGGGAACTCAGGACACCGTGCTGGTGGTGGTCCGCGGTCCGAGCGGGGCGGGCAAGTCGAGCGTCGCCGCGCGGCTGCGCGCCGCGTACGGACGGGGGGTGGCCATCGTCGCGCAGGACGTGCTCCGGCGCACCGTCCTGCGCGAGCGCGACCTCCCGGGCGGGGCGAACATCGGCCTCATCGACCTGGTCGCCCGGCACGCCCTCGACCACGGCTTCCACACCGTCGTCGAGGGCATCCTCGCCGCCGAGCGCTACGGCCCGATGCTCGCCCGGCTCGCCGCCGACCACCGCGGCCGCAGCCACCTGTACTACCTCGACGCCGACTTCGACGAGACTGTGCGCCGCCACGCCACCCGCCCCCAGGCCGGCGAGTTCTCCCCCGAGGACATGGCCGGCTGGTACCGGCCCCACGACCTCCTGCCCGCCGGCCTCGAACGCGTCGTTCCGCAGCACAGCACCCTCGACGAGACCGTCGAGCAGATCCTCACCGACACCCGTCTCGCCCCACCCGGGTGGACACCCCACCCCTGAGGACGGGAAGCATCGAGCCCGCCACCCGAAGCGGCCCTACCTGCGGTGGCGGCCGGTAAGCGGCCGGTGCGGTCGGCGCCGCTGACGTAACGCGCAGGGGGCGGGTGCGGTTGCCTACGTCATGATCACGATCATGTGAACCTTGTCGAAACAAGATCATTATTTGATGATCCTTTGGCGTCATTTGACCCCATCTTTGATCTTGTCGACCACTCCTATGCTCCGAAAGCGCCGTCGAGCGACGGTGTTTCAAGGAGTCGATATGAACAGACGGATGACCACACGACGTAGACCCGGCAGGCCTGTTGGCATGCGGGCGGTGAGCGGGTCGCTGGCCCTCGCCGTGGCGGTGTCGCTGCTGGCCGGGTCCGAGACGGCCCTCGCCGCGTCCCCGAGCGCGGCCGCGCAGGCGGGCAAGGGAGCCGGGCAGTGGGCCACGTCCGCCGCCGACGTGCCGTCGGCGAGGGTCGCGGCCCGGCTGTCCGGGCAGCGGGTGGAGGCGCTCTCCGAGCGTACGGAGACGTCGACGACATGGGTGAACAAGGACGGTTCGCTCACCACCGAGCTGTTCGCGGGCCCGGTCCGCTTCCAACGTGACGGCCAGTGGGTGGACGTCGACCTCGGCCTCCAGGCGGGCGCGGACGGGTCGGTGGCGCCGAAGGCCCACCCGAACGCGCTGCGGCTCGCCGGTGCCGGCGGCACCCGGGCGAAGTCGCTGCTCCACGCGCAGGCCGCGGCCCCGGACGACGCCCGCACCCTGGTGACCCTCGGGCAGGGCGACCAGCAGGTCGAGCTCCAGTGGCGGGGCGGCCTGCCCAAGCCCGCCCTGGACGGCACGAAGGCCACCTACCGGGACGCGATCGCGGACGGCGCGGCCGACCTGGTCGTGGAGGCCACCCGGACCGGCTTCGAGCAGTACACGGTGCTCAAGCAGCGCCCGAGCGCCGCCGGGTTCTCGTACACGATGCCGCTGAAGGCCGACGGTCTGAAGGCCGAGGTCCAGCCGGACGGCGGCGTGCTGTTCACCGACAGGCGCACCGGCGAGCGGCGGGCCGTGCTCCCGGCGCCGGTGATGTGGGACGCGACGGCCGCCGCCGAGGGCTCCGGTGAGCACGCCCGGCAGGCGAAGGTCGGTCTGAAGGTCGTTCAGCGCGGCGACGGCATCGACCTGGTGTTCACGCCGGACGCCGCGTTCCTCGCGGACCCGAAGACGCAGTACCCGGTGACGGTCGACCCCTCCACCACGGCCCTCGGCAACGTCTTCGACACCCGGGTGCAGCAGGGCGAGACGGTCGACTGGTCGGCCGACACCGAGATCTACTGGGGCAACTCCGGCACCAAGAACGCGGACGGCTCCTCCCGCCAGGCCCGGTCGTTCATCAACTGGAACACCGCGCCGATCGCGGACGCGCTGATCACCAACGCCAGCCTGTCGCTGTACAACTTCCACTCCGGCAACAGCGACTGCCAGCCCTACGCGTGGGACATCTGGGACACCGGCCTCGCCTCGACCGCCTCGCGCTGGACGGCGCAGCCCTCCTGGAACGCCAAGAAGGCCACCGGCACCGAGACCAAGGGCCGGGACGCCTGCGGAGGCGACGGCTGGATCACCGCGGATGTCACCAACCTGGTGCAGACCTGGACGTCGGCGAAGAACACCACCTCGGGCATGGGGCTGCGCGCCCCGGACGAGGCCAACACCAAGTACTGGAAGGAGGTGAACTCCGCCAACGCCGCGACCAACGTCCCGAAGCTGACGGTGACGTACAACTACCGCCCCCGGACCGGGACGGACCAGCAGGCCGGCTCGCCGTTCTACAAGGACACCGCCGGCACCTGGTGGGTCAACTCCACCACCCCGACGCTGCGCGACACCTTCGTCGACCCGAACAACGACAAGGTCGACGGCACCTTCCAGATCTTCGACACCGCCACCGACACCCAGGTGGGCAACGTCCTGGTCTCCCCGTACGTCCCGAGCGGGGCCCCGGCCTCCGTCAAGGTCCCGGCCGGTGTGCTGGCCAACGGCAGGACGTACAAGTTCCGCACCTCCCCGTACGACGGGCTGCACTACAACAACAACTGGTCGGCGTGGGCCACCTTCACAGTCGACACCTCCGCCCCCTCGGCGCCCGCCGCGCTCTCCTCCGCCGACTACCCGTCGGGCCAGTGGGTCAAGGGCCCCGGCCAGGCCGGTTCCTTCACCGCGACCCCGCCGGCCGGTGACCAGAACGCCCTGGAGTGGACGCTCGACGGCGCGACCTGGACCAAGGTCGCGACGAACGGCTCCGCCGCGCCGGTGACCTTCACCGTGACCCCGGCCAAGGCCGGCACCAACACCCTTCAGGTGCGGGCGGTGGACCGGGCGGAGAACAAGTCCGAGGCCCGTACCCACACCTTCCAGGTCGGCGCGGGCGGTGTCACCTCGCCGAACGACGGCACCCGCACCGCGGCGCGCCTGCCGCTCACCGCCGAGGCCGACGCCGCCCGCTACGACCAGGTGGCCTTCTCCTGGCGGCGCTCCGACGCCGACGCCTGGACGCGGATCCCCGCCGGCGACATCACCAACGGCGGTGCCGCACTGGCGGCCTGGCCCGTGCCCCTCGCCGCGGGCAAGAGCCCGGCGCTCACCTGGAACGCCACCTCCACGGTGACCCCGGACGGCACCGTCCAGCTCCGCGCGGACTTCACCGGGCCGGGCGCCGCCGCCATCTCCTCCGAGCCGGTGCGGGTCGTCGTCGACCGCAAGGCCGACGGCGCGGCGACGGAGAACGTCGGCCCGGGTGCACTGAACCTGCTCACCGGCGACCTCAGGGTCCCGGCCACCGACGTGTCGCTGTTCGGCATGACGGTCGGCCGCACGCACTCCTCGCGTGACCCGCGGGCCGCCGCCGGCCAGGACGGCCAGGCGGCGGTCTTCGGCCCCAACTGGGTGTCCAGCGTGTCGTCGAGCCTGTCCGCCTCGGAGTACACGGAGATCCGCAGGACCTCCAGCACCTCGCTCAGCGTGATGGCCGCCGACGGCTCCGCCGTCTCCTTCACCTCGAACGCGGCCGGCAACGGCTGGACGCCCGAGCCGGGCAGCGAGGACCTCACCCTGAGCGGCTCCTTCGGCGCCGACTTCACGCTCTCCGGCACCGAGGGCACCATCACCACCTTCGCCAAGGCCGATCCGGCCGCCGCCACCTGGACGGTGACCTCCACGCTGCAGGGCGGGCTGGCCAACACCACCACCAGCGTGGTGTCGGAGACGACCGTGGTCGGCGGCAAGACTCTGGCCCGGCCGAAGCTCGTCATCGCGCCCACCTCCGCGGCCACCCCGGCGGTGTGCGCGGCGAACGTCGCCGCCAAGGGCTGCCGCGTCCTGCAGTTCGTCTACGCCACCGCGACCACCGCCACCGGCGTCGCCGCCGGCACCGAGTTCGGTGACGTCGCCGGGCAGGTCAGCGCGATCAGGCTCTGGAGCACCGCGCCCGGGGCCGCCTCGGCCACCGCCACCGCCACCGACGTCGCCGTCTACCGCTACGACTCGGCCGGGCGGCTGCGCCAGACCTGGGACCCGCGGCTCGGCCAGAGCAGCCAGAACCAGTACGCCTACTACACCCAGGGCGCCGACGACGGCCTGCTCGCCTCCGTCCAGCTCAGCGGCACCCTCGCCACCTCGCTGGCGTACGGCACCGTCACCGCCAACCCGGCCGCGGGCCCGGGCATGCTGACGAAGACCTGGCACGACACCCTCGCCCCCGGCACCACGAGCACCGTGAACGGCACCGCCACCACCACCGTCGTCTACGGCGTCCCGCTCTCCGGCGCGAAGGCCCCGGAGGACCTCTCCGCGCCCGCCGCCTCCGCGTGGGGCCAGAGCGACCTGCCGACCGACGCCACCGCGGTGTTCCCGCCGGACCAGGCCCCCGCCTCCAACAACGGCACCGACCTCGGCTCCGGCGACTACACCAGGGCGAGCGTCACCTACCTGAACGCCTCCGGCCGCCAGGTCAACCAGGCCACCCCGGGCCACCACGTCACCACCACCGAGTACGACAACCAGGGCCACCAGGTCCGCAGCCTGACCGCGGGCAACCGCGAGCTCGCCCTCGGCGCCACCACCGCGGCCAAGGCCGAACTGGCCGACCTCGGCATCGACACCCTGCCCTCCGCCGAACGCGCCCGGCTCCTGTCGAGCAGCAGCGCCTACAGCGCGGACGGCCAGCAGGAGACCGACGTCTACGACCCGCTCCACCGCATCACCCTCGCCGCCGACGCCACCTCCGGTGCGACGGTCCTGGCGAAGGCCGGCACCCAACTGCCCGCCCGCCAGCACACCGTGAAGACCTACGACGAGGCCCGGCCGACCGACGGCACCGCCAAGATCAAGAACCAGATCACCCTCACCGCCACCGGCGCCCGGCTCCGCGCCTGGCCCGAGCTGCTGGTCGACGCCCGCCAGGACCGCACCACCTACAACTGGGCGCTCGGCGTGCCCACCGCGCAGATCAAGGACAGCGGCGGCCTCGCCCTGACCACCACCACCGGCTACGACGGCCAGGGCCGGGTCGTCTCGACCCGGCAGCCGGCCTCCACCGGCTCCGACGCGGCGGCCGGCTGGACCAGCTACTACACCGCCGACGGCACCGGCACCTGCGGCAACCGCCCCGAGTGGGCCGACCTCGTCTGCCAGACCGGGCCCGCCGCGGCCATCACCGGCGGCGGCGCCAACCCCGCACAACTGCCCACCAGGACAACCCAGTACGGGCAGTTCGGCCAGGCCACCCGCACCACCGAAACGGCCAACGGCGTCACCCGCACCACCGTGACCGACACCGACACGGCGGGGCGCCCCACCACCGTCACCGTCACCGACGGCCTCGGCACCCCGGCCCCCGCCGCCACCACCACCTACCACCCGGGCACCGGCGCCGTCACCCGCCAGACCTCCGCCACCGGCGGCACGATCACCAAGGGCTACGACGAACTCGGCCGCCTGACCTCCTACACCGACGCCGACGGCGCCGTCACCACCACGGAGTACGACGCCCTCAACCGCCCCACCAAGGTCACCGACACCTCCCCCTCCACCACCACCTACACCTACGACACCGCCGTCGACCCGCGCGGCCTGGCGACCTCGGTGACGGACTCCGTCGCCGGCACCCTCACCGCCCGCTACGACGCCGACGGCACGCCGCTCACCCAGGGCCTGCCCGGCGGCTACACCCGGACCGACGACAAGGACCCGGCCGGCACCACCACCAGCCGCACCTACACCCGCGACAGCGACGGCCTCGTGCTGGTCTCCGACGGCATCACCGAGACCATCCACGGCCAGCGGGCCACCCACACCGGCACCCCCGGCATCACCGCGGCCCAGACCTACGCCTACGACCGGGCCGGCCGGCTCCTCCAGGTCCAGGACACCTCGACCGACGCCGTCTGCACCACCCGCACCTACACCTTCGACCGCAACACCAACCGCACCGCGCTGGCCACCGCCGACGCCGCCCGCGGCCAGACCTGCACCACCACCGCGGGCACCACCCAGACCAGCACCTACGACACCGCCGACCGCCTGGTGAACCCCGGCTACACCTACGACGCGTTCGGCCGCACCACCGCACTGCCCGGCAGCACCCTCGCGTACTACACCACCGACCTGGTGCAGCAGCAGACCAGCGGCACCAACCGGCAGAGCTGGACCCTCGACTCGGCCCAGCGCTTCCGCGCCTGGACCACCGAGACCAACACCTCCGGCGCCTGGGCCCAGACCGGTCTGCGGACCAACCACTACGGCTCCGACACCGACAGCCCCCGCTGGATCACCGAGGACACCGCGGGCACCCTGACCCGCAACGTCACCGGCCCCGCCGGCACCCTCGCCGCCACCACCGCGAAGACCGGCGGCACCATCCTGCAACTCGCCAACCTGCACGGCGACATCACCCTGCGGCTGCCCCTGGACACCGCCGTCGCACCCACCGTCCTCGACTACGACGAGTACGGCCAGCCGCGCACCGGCCAGCCCGGCACCCGCTACGCCTGGCTCGGCGACAAGCAGCGCTCCGACGAGACCCCGAGCGCCCTCACCCTCATGGGAGCGCGCCTCTACAACCCGGCCACCGGCCGCTTCCTCTCCCCCGACCCGGTCCAGGGAGCCAGCGCCAACGCCTACGACTACTGCAACGCCGACCCGGTCAACTGCACCGACCTCAACGGCCGGATGCCCGGCTGGCTGAAGGCCGCGCTCAAGGCCGCCGTCTCCCGCGCCGTCCAACTGTCCGTCACCGCGGCCGTGGCCGCCTGGATCCCCTTCCTGGCACCCTGGGCGCTCCACATCGGCAACTGCGCCGGCGGCGCCTGCGCCGGTGTACTGTTCGGGAGCGGCGGCTGGAAGCAGCGCATCGTCTGGGCCGTCGCCGGCTGCCTCGCGGGTTTCGTCTTCGACCGCGGCGTCTCCCAGCGGATCGTCGACAAGGTGATCGGCGTGGTCAGGAGGTTCGTGTGACATCCACGAAGTCGGAGAATTCGGCGGAGTCGGCGGAGGAACCGGCAGCGCGCCGGGCGAGCCCGCTGCGCCTCGCCGCGACCAACGGGGCCTGGCTCGCCCCGTCCTTCCTCGCCGCCTACCTGCTCTCCGACCGCCTCACCGCCGATGCCACCACCCGCACCTGGTGCACCCTGCTCCTCGCACCGGTGATCGGCCTGGCCCTGCGCGCCACGGCCACCCTCGTGGCCCGCCGCCGGCGGGCGCGGACCAGCCGGCGGTAACCCGACGCACACCCCTGCAACAGGCCGACCCGCCGGCGCCACCGGCGGGTCGGCCTGTTGCGTGCTCGTTCCGTGCTTCTTCAACAGCTCACGGTCCCGGCGTCCGGGGTCCACGTCTGGGAAGTCCCGGGTCGGAGTGCGCCGTGGTCACGAGGCAGACGGGCGGCCAATGCCGAAGGCCGAGGCCGACGGCCTCGGCCTTCGGCCGGACAACGTGCCGGACGGTCAGCCCACGGCCGGCCGCGTTCGACGCGCGACGCGGGCAGGTCCCGCCACCACGGTGCACCAGACCAGGACCGCGCACAGGAAGGCCGCCGCCGCGAAGATCAGCGGTCCCGTGACGGAGTCGTCCCGCGCGCCGGCGGCGAGCGCGGCGGCCGCCGACAGGACGAGGGCGACGACCGGCAGAGCCCGCGGGCTGCGCGCGACGCCCGGTGCGGCGGAGGCCGGCAGCAGCCAGAGCGCGAGGCCGTAACAGGCGCAGCCCAGCAGCGCGGCCCCCAGCACGTCGCTGGGCCGGTGGTGGTAGAGCGCCTGCACGGCGCCGGCGGTGACGGTGAGCCACAGCATGCCGACCGCGGTGACGTAGGGGCGCAGGCGCGGGGAGGCGACGAGGGCGGCGCCGAGGACCAGCCCGATGGGGACGGCCGCGTGCCCGCTGGGGAAGCTCACCTCGGTGAGCATGGCGGGCGCGTTCACCAGATCGGGGCGGGGCAGGACCATCTTGCTGCACACCTCGGTGCCCCCGAACGTGCCCAGGACGACCCCGATCGCCGCGCAGCCCTGCCACCAGCACCGCCGCACCACGGCGACGACCACGATCACGGCCATCCCCACGACCAGGGTGGGCAGGGCGGTGAACTCCAGTGGGGGCATGGCCGCCGAGTCGAAGGCCGACCCCGACCAGTCGTAGATCCACGCCGGTTCGCCGCCGTTCCCGTTCATCAGGGAGTTCTCCCCCCGCTGCCCGAACGGGGTCCAGACGGCGAGCAGGTAGACCGCCACGAACCCCAGGGCGCACAGCAAGGCCGGCAGCCACGGCCGTATCGACCGCGACGGGTCCTCTCCGGCCGGGGTTCCCGGGGCCTGACCGGGTGCGGCCGGCCTGGGAGCGTCCGGCCCGGGTGCGGACAGGGCCTGGTGATCTTGCTGCGTCATCACTGTCTTTCTTCCGCATGGGTGGAGCTTCGGCCGCGCGCCGGCCGGCCCGGGACCTGCTCACAACTCGGGGAGCCGCGGGCCCTGGTCGTAGACGACTTGGTTTGAACGGGGACGCCGATGACGACGTCACGGTTCCCGTCCCGACACCGGACCCGGGGCGGGCGGCGGCGAGGCGCTCGGCGGCGTCATGCGGGGTGGATGAGGCGGCTCTCGTAGGCGAAGACCACCGCCTGTATCCGGTCGCGGAGTTCGAGCTTGTGCAGGATTCGCCCCAGGTGGGACTTCACGGTCGCCTCCGCGAGGTACAGGGCGGCCGCGATCTCGGTGTTGGACAGGCCGCAGCCCACCTGGACGAGCACCTCGCGTTCACGGGCGCTGAGTCGGCCCAGCCGATGGTCGGGGTCGGCGCTGCTGCCGTCGGGGATGTGCGGGCGCAGGTGCTCCAGCAGGCGGCGGGTGACCCGCGGGGACACCACCGCATCGCCCGCGGCGACGCTGCGTATCGCGGTGAGCAGTTCCTCGGGCCTGGTGTTCTTCAGCAGGAAGCCCGAGGCTCCGGCGCTGAGTCCGGCGAAGGCGTATTCGTCCAGGTCGAAGGTGGTGAGGATCAGCACTCTGCTCTGCGGGGAGCTCCGGGTGATCTGCCGGGTCGCCTCGATCCCGTCGATCCCGGGCATCCGGACGTCCATGAGGACGACATCGGGGCGCAGCTCCCGGGCGAGGCGGATGGCCTGGGCGCCGTCCGCGGCTTCGCCGACCGGTGCCATGTCGGGCTGGGCCTCCAGGACCGTGCTGAAGGCCATCCGGAGCAGCGCTTCGTCGTCGGCGATCAGGATGCGGATCGTCATGCGGACGCCGCTCCGCTGCTGTCGAGGAAGAGGCGGGTGTGGACTCCCCAACCGCCGCCCGGAAGCGGTCCGGCCCGCAACGTCCCCCCGTAGGCGGCCGAGCGCTCGCGCATGCCGGGGATGCCGTGGCCGGACGGTGTGGCGCCGGGATGGGTCGGGCGGGGGCCGCTGTCGGTGACGTCCACGGTGACGGTCCCGGTCGAGCACCGTATCCGGACCGTCGCGTGTGTGCCGGCGGGTGTGTGCTTGAGGGTGTTGGTCAAGGCTTCCTGCACCAGGCGGTAGACGGTCAGTTGTGCGGTGGCGGGTATGTGGGTGTGGCCGCCCTGGACCTCGATGCGGGTCGGCAGCCCGGCGGCGCACATCTGGTCGGCGAGGGTCTCCAGTTGGGCGATGCCGGGCAACGGGTGGCGCTCCGCGTCCGGTTCGTCGGTCCGCAGGACGCCCAGTGAGCGCCGCATGTCGGTCAGGGCCTGCCGGCCCGTCTCGGAGATCTGGAGCATCGCGGTGGTGGCCTTGTCGGGCGACCGGTGCTGGGCGTAGACGGCGGCGTCGGTGAGCGCGACCATGACGGACAGGTTGTGGGTGACGATGTCGTGCATCTCCCGGGTGATACGTGTCCTTTCCTCGGCGACGGCCAGTCGCGCCTGCTGTTCCTGTTGTTGCTCCAGGCGTGCGGCCCGTTCCTCCAGGGCCGCGAGGTAGGCGCGCGTGGTCCGCACGTTCACACCCAGGACGGCGGCGGCGACGACCATCGCGGTGACCGCGACGAAGGGGGTCAGGAATGCGCCTTCCGTCGCCCAGCGCAGGCAGGCCAGCAGGGCCCCTGCCTCCACGACGGCACCGGCGACGAGCGTACCGCGTCGGCCCGAGTTCGCGGCCGCCGTGTAGAGAGCCACCAACAGGCAGATGTCCGCCGGAAGTTGGACGTCCGTCAGCCACTGGACGAAGGCCGCGGCTGCCACGGCGCCGAACACCGTGAGCGGGGCCCGGCGCCGCCACAGCAGGGGCAGCGCGAGGGCGGCGGTGAGGGCCACGGCCACCGGCAGCTCCTGCGGCGCGTGGGTGGTGACGATGTTGAGCAGGAGAAGCGTCGGCAGCAGCGCGTCCCACACCATGGGCGGCAGCCGGGAGCACCGGCGTCCGGCGGCTGTCACCAGTCGCGCCGCTCGTGCGGAGGCCAGGTCGGTGTATCTCGTCAGCCGTAGGGTCGTCCTCGCCCACCGCACCCGCGTCAACGCCCGCACCCGGTCCCGGTAGGCATCGCCGGGTTCCGCGGCCGCCTCGGTCATCACACGTCCCTGTCGATTCGGCGTCATGGTGGCCCCGACCGGGGCCTCCACCGCGTGCAGGCGGCCCTGTCACGGTAGGGCGCGGGCCCCAGGGAGCACATGCGTCCACCGTCTGATGGCACCGTGCCGAGGTACGACCGCAGGAGGAGTCCCGCTACCTCCCGTGGTCGTAGGGCGGCCGCCGATCCGGCGTGCCCGATTGCCACTCCGGTCGCACCGGGAGCTGCCACGGATTGCGACCCCGGTGGCACACGACGGCGACCCGGGATCGATGTGGCAGCGCATACCCGGCGCCGAATATGGCCTGGTGACCGAGATCATCACGGGGCTGTACATGTCCCCCCTGGAAATCCTTGTCCTGCTGGGCGCCGTCGCACTGGTGGTGGCGCGCTGGCTTCCCCCCTCCGCCCGCCCACGCGTCACGATCGCGGCGGGGGCGGTTCTCGTCCTGTCCGCGATCCTGCTGAGCGTGGCGGGGATCCGCTGGCAGATGCTGCCGGTCCTGGCGGGCGCCGCCTTCGCGTTGCCGTTCGCCTTCTCCCCCCTGCTGCGACCGCTGCGACGCCGTAGCGGTCGGCCGGCGTGGCGGGCCCGCTGGTGGCTGGCGCTGCCGGGATCGGTGGTCTGCGTCGGCCTGATCGCCACGGGGCCGGCGGCCGCCTGGGCCCTTCCCGTACCCGAATTCCCCACCCCGTCAGGCGACTTCGCGGTCGGCACCCGCGTGGTCCAGTGGACCGACCCGCACCGCCCCGAGACCTTCACGGCCGATCCGGACGACCGGCGCACGGTCGTGGTCCAGCTCTGGTACCCCGCGCAGAAGAGCCCCGCAGGCGCGCAGCGGGCCCAGTACCTCGGACGCACGGAGCACGAGGCCCGCACCGTCTCCGACGCCCTCGCCCGCCAGGTCGGCCTGCCGGGTTTCCTGGTCGACGGTGTTCCGCGTGCCCACACCCACGCGGTCTTCGACGCCCCGGTGGACGGCGGGCGGGGGCGGTTCCCCGTCGTCCTGTTCTCTCCCGGGTCGGGCGGAGTACGCACCCAGAACACCGCCTGGGCGGAGGAACTGGCCAGCCACGGCTACGTGGTCGCCGCCCTCGACCACCCGTACGACTCCGCCGCCGTCGTCCTCTCCGACGGCCGGACGATCACCACCGAGACCACCTCCACCGGCGACCCGGACCAGGACGAGAAACTGGCGGCCGACTGGACAGCGATTCGGGCCGCCGACCTCGGCTTCGTCCTCACCCAGCTGGACGGTCTGGACCGGGGTGAGACCGCCGACCCGCTGAGCGGACACCTGGACACCGGCCGGGCCGCGGTGGCCGGACACTCCATGGGTGGCGCCGCCGCCCTCCAGGCAGCCCGGCAGGACCGCCGGTTCGGCGCCGTCATCGATCTGGACGGCTACCCCCACGGCCCCGCCTCCCCCACCCTCGACCAGCCGACGCTCGCGCTCACCCAGGCCGTCACCCCGGCAACCGACCCGCGCTACCTGCCCCGCCTCACCGAGGCGCTCAAGTCCAGCACCGCGACGAGCTACCGGCTCACCATCCCCGGCGCCGCACATCTCACGTTCATGGACGGCCCCCTGTATCTGCCGCCGGTGCCCTCGATCGTCGGCTCCCTGGGCCGTGCCGAGAGCCCGCGCGTCGTCGCCGCGGCCACCCTCGCCTTCCTGGACGCCACGCTGCGGGACAAGCCCGGCGACCTGGCCGGCGTTCTGCCGGCCTACGGCAACCTCAGCGTCCACCGCCCGGACAGCAGCCGCTGACCAGCTGTTCCGGGGCACGTACGCCTGCCGGACGAGGACGATGAGATCAGACGAGATCATCGGCCGGAGGGCCGCGCTCGAAACCGCCGGCAGGCGACCCCGTGTCGTGGTTCACCTGTGTGCGAACGCGCGGAGCAGGCGTACGTACGGGGTCCAGCGGGCCGGGCGGGCCACCGTGCCCGTGCAGGCGAGCTCGGCGCGGTCCAGGCCGTCCTCCAGGCAGGCGTCGTGCATCGGGCGCCAGGCCGCCGGCCAGGTCAGGCGCTCCAGGCCGCCGGCCTTCATCGCGAGGGTGTGCCGCAGCACGGTGCGTTCTTCGTCGACGGGCAGCACCGTGAACTCGTGGAAGCCGTGGAATCCGCGCGGCCCGCTGAAGGTGAAGCGGACCCAGACCCCGGGCACGTACGCGGTGACCGTGTAGCGGACCGGGCCGTGGCCGCCGGTCGCGCCGACCGCCAGTGGGCGGTCGAACTCCATCGCGGGCCAGTTCGGGTGCGCCCAGAGCCGGTCCGCCGAGCCGCCCGACAGGCTGTCGACGAGCGCGCCCACCTCGCTCGCCTTGGCGGCCAGCAGGCGCTCGTGCACGTTGTAGACGCCCATGCGTCCTCCCCTTCAGATTATTAGAGACCATCCTCTAATAATCTGGAGGGTACCCTCTGATTCATGGCGAGACCACCCCGATTCGACACCGACCAGATCCTCGACGCCGCCGTCCGACTGGCCGCCTCCGCCGGGCCGGCCGGCGTGACCATGTCCGCCGTCGCCCAGGCGATCGGCGCGCCGAGCGGGTCCATGTACCACCGCTTCCCCGGCCGTACGGCCCTGCTCGCCGAGGTGTGGCTGCGGACCGTGGAGCGCTTCCAGGAGGGGCACTTCGCCGCACTCGGCAGCGCCCCCGACCCCCATCCGGCCGCCCGCGCGGTCGCCCGGCACGTCATCTCCTGGAGCCGCGCCCACCCGCAGGAAGCCTCGCTCCTCCTCTACGGCGCCGAGGAGTTCGGCCGCGCCGGCTGGTCCGAGGAACACAAGGAGCGCGCGGACCTCGGCAACCAACGCGTGCTCGACTCCATCGGCTCCCTCGCCGAAACCCTCGGCGCGGCGAGCCCCCAGGACCACGAGCGCATCACCCTGGCCCTGATCGACCTGCCGCTGTCGGTGGTCCGCCGCCATCTGCGCGCAGGACAGCCGCTGCCACCACACGCGGAAGACCTCACCGAGGAATGCACGACGGCCCTGCTGGCCGGCGTGGAGGCTCCGCGGTCGGATGCCACGAAGCCGGAGACCTCCGCGGAGCTACACCGTCAGGCCTTGGCCGCCGGAGCGGCGAGCGCCTGACGGACGGCGCAGTACCAGCTGGCAGGGCCGGTGGGGCAGTTGGGGCCGTCGACGTTGCGGGAGAGCGCGTACTCCCAGCCCGCGGCACCGGCGAAGTCCGGGTACTTGTCGGCGAGAGCGCGCAGGGTCCGCTGGAGGACCGGCATGTCGACGTAGCCCTCGCAGTCCAGGTTGTCGTTGGTGATGCCGGCGGCGACGACCTTGGACGCGGGGAACTGGTTCCGGATGACCGCGTCGTAGTCGGCGGTGTCGGCGAGGCTGCCGTTGCCGCAGTAGAACTGGGTGTTGTACCAGCGGATCAGGGGGCCGACCTGCTTCTCGAGCGTGCGGTAGTCGAGGAAGGGGAGGTTGCCGCCCTCGGGCATGGTGAGCTCGCCGGGCCCCGGGGCAAGAGTGATCAGGAAGTCCGGCCCGAAGTCGGAGCGCAGCTGCCGGATGAGCCTCTCGGCGGTCGCCTCGTGGAACGCTTCCTCGACGTCGAGGTCGATGCCGTCCAGCCGGTACGCCCTGAGGGCGTCGCGGACCGGCGGGTAGTACATGCCGAAGTCCTTGTCGAGCAGCCCGTACGTCCCCTGCGCGGCGCCGCCGAGGAGCGCGGTGACCTTGACGCCCTTCGCCTGCACCGAGGCGATGTCACGCCACATCGGGACGTACTTGGCCGCGGAGGGCGGGTCGTCGTTCAGGGTGAGGATCGGGTACTGGGCGGGATCGTTGAGGTGGAACGCGGCCACCTCCACCACGTCCGCGTGACCGATCAGGGGCACCGGGGAGACGTACTGACTGCCGGGGTCACCCGTGGTCGTGCCGGTCTGGTAGAACGCGACGACGTGACGGCTCGCCGACGCCTTCGCCGCGGGAGAGGTGCCTCGCACCCCGTCCGGGTGTCCGTGACTGCTCATGGGCGGGTTCCTCCTGAGTGCTCGGCCACAGCCCTGCTGTGGGTCACCAGGAAGCGTGCCGCCCCGCCCGGGAGGGTCGTACGCATTCCCACCACGCGTCCTGGAATTCCACTCCGCCAGCCCCGTACCACCGCCGCCGCGCATCGGCCCAGCCTCGGCCCGTCCCGCCGGCCCGTCCCGCCGGGTCGAGGCCGGCGAGGTCGGTGTCGCGCTCGGCCCAACGGCTCCCCGCCTCGCCGGCTCGGGGCAGGCTCAGTCGACGCAGAACTCGTTGCCCTCGATGTCCTGCATCACGATGCACGAATCGGTGCCGTCGTAGAGCAGTTGGACGCGTACCGCGCCGAGCGCGAGCAGCCGGGTGCACTCGGCTTCGAGCGTGGCGAGGCGCTCCTCGCCCACGAGCCCGGTGCCGACCCGCACGTCGAGGTGCACCCGGTTCTTGACGACCTTGCCCTCGGGAACGCGCTGGAAGAACAGTCGCGGGCCCACACCCGAGGGGTCGATGCAGGCGGACCACGAACCCCGGTCCTCAGCAGGCTGGGTGCGGTCGTACTCGTCCCAGGTGGCGAACCCCTTCGGCGACGGCGATTCGTACCCCAGCACCTCGCACCAGAAACGGGCGACCCGCCGGGGTTCCGCGCAGTCGAAGGTGACTTGGAACTTCTTGATCAATGACATAAGCGCACCATAACAGGGGGTCTCTTGCTCATCTCCCGTCAGGAATAAGCATGCTGACGGGAGGCCGGAGCCTCGGCTAGCCGATCCGGCGACGGGACTGGACAACGAGCAGGACGGCCTCCTCAGGAACTTCGTCGCCCACCGCGATCCGGACCTCCGTGACCGTGCCGGGCCAGTCCGCGATCAGCTCCTGGCAGATCGCGTCGTTCTCCAGGACGGCCATGAGTTCGCCGCCCCGGACCGTCTGACCGGGCTCCACCAGAACCTCGGCCACGCACCACGGCACGCCCATCACGGCCTGCGCGGTGAACACCGCCGGCCCCAGCTCGCGCCAGGCCGGCGGTACCAGCGGCCCGCCGATGCGCTGCTCGACCTGGTCGAGGGCTGCTCCGGCGCACCGGGCGAACGAGGAGTCGTCCGCCAGGTGCTCGCGCAGCAACGGCCCGACCGCACGGACGTCACCCAGCCGCGCCAGCGTGTCCACCGCTTCGGACCGCGTCTCGGGATCCGCCAGGCACGCGGCGACGGCCTCGGTGTGATCGGCCGAACCGTTCTCGGCCAGACCCCGCAACGCTCGACGGCGGCACTCCGGGCTACGGGTGCGCAGTTGGCGTTCCAGGAACGGCAGGGCTCGCGGATCCTTGATGTACTCCAGCGTCTCCATGAATACCGATTCCTGCGCAGGGTCCTCCGCAACCTCGTCGAAGAAGGTGTCCGGGAAGGCACGGGCAAGGTGTATCTGCGCTTCCAAGGGGCGCCGGTAGTCGTCCCGGTCGCGGCGCACGATCTCCGCCATGTCCCAGCCCGGCTCGGCCCGACCCGCCCGAATGGCGAGGAGCCGACGAAGACTCGCCGGCCCCGCTGCCAGCAGGCCGTCGAGGGCGCGGTCGTCCCCATACAGGTAGTCCGTGAGGAGGCCGTCGATCGCCTCGTGTGCCAGGTCCATGGGGAGTCGGCCAGCTTTCAGTGGAGCAGCGGGTCAGGGTGGGCACCTTCTCCGCCGGACGGCGCCGCCCGGTTGCTCAACTATCGTTCATTGCGGGGGCACTTCCCGACAAACCAAGAAGGACGTCGAACCGGCCGACGACTCCGACTGCGGACGTGATGGCGGACCCGTGACAGGGCCCGCCACCGGTGAAGCGCCGCTTCGGCGAGGGAGAACCGGGAGCCGCGCAGCCGCGGACGTGCTAGTGCTGTGACCACATAGGTTCGCCGGGTTGGTAGTGACAGCGGTTGGATGTGCGGTGACGTCCGTCTGATCGTTGGGGGTGTAGTGGCAGAGCCTGTCCGTGTGCGCAGGTTGACCGACCAAGAGGGGCAGAAACTGCAGCAGATCGTGCGCCGGGGCAGCACCAGTTCGGTGCGCTATCGGCGGGCGATGATGCTGCTGGCCTCGGCCGGCGGGAACCGGGTTCCAGTCATCGCCCAGCTGGTCCAGGCCGACGAGGACACCGTCCGCGACGTGATCCACAAGTTCAACGAGATCGGCCTGGCCTGTCTGGACCCTCGCTGGGCGGGAGGCCGTCTCCGCCTGCTCAGTTCTGACGACGAGGACTTCGTCGTCCAGACGGCCACCACCCGCCCGACCAAACTCGGCCAGCCCTTCACACGCTGGTCGATCCGCAAGCTCGCCGCCTACCTGCGGAAAGTCCACGGCCGCGTGATCCGGATCGGCCGCGAGGCCTTACGGCGCCTGCTGGCCCGCCGCGGCGTCACCTTCCAGCGCACCAAGACGTGGAAGGAGTCTCCGGACCCAGACCGGGACGCCAAGCTCGACCGCATCGAACACGTCCTGGACCGCTTCCCCGACCGGGTGTTCGCGTTCGATGAGTTCGGGCGTGCGCCACGAGGCGCTGAGGAATCGAGTGGGAGGAGGAGCCCACCGCTGGTCATCGCAGTGACCGGTTGAAGCTGGAGGCAGGC
>NZ_JBFBNR010000063.1:0-38746 GCF_040687675.1 Kitasatospora sp. NPDC056731 | reverse complement strand
GGTCCCCACCCTTTGTTGCGGGGCCCCCTTGGTGGGGTTTTGTTTGTTCCCTGCGGGGGGCCCCCCCCCCGTGGGGGGGCCCCCCCCACGGTCGTCTCCGGAGGCGGCTTTTGCACTGCGTACCGCTACCGGTACGGTCGGTCCCGCCGGGTGACGACCTCCCGGCGGGCGCACCCCGCGCACCCCGCGCACGCGCGGCACACCGGAAGGGTCAGCGATGGCGATCGCCAAGGCAGAGCGGCTGATGAATCTCGCCCTGTGCCTGATGAACACCAGACGTCCGCTCTCCAAGAAGGAGCTGCGGGAATCCATCGAGGCGTACCGCGAGGCCTGGCAGAACAGCAGCGAGGACGCCTTCAACCGGATGTTCGAGCGGGACAAGGACGACCTGCGCGAACTCGGCCTGGTGATCGACGTCGACGAGAGCGCCCTGGACGGCGAACTCGGCTACCTGGCCCGCGCCGACCGCAACCGGCTGCCCGAGATCGCGCTGGACGCCGAGGAGGCGGCCGCGCTGACCCTGGCCGCCCGGGTCTGGCAGCAGGCCAAGATGTCCGGCGCGGCCAGCGGCGCGCTGCAGAAGCTGCGCGCCGCCGGGGTGCCGTTCGCCGAGCCCGAGGGCCGGACCGCCCTGGAGCCGCGCATCCCCGCCCGGGAGGCCGCGTTCGAGCCGCTGCTCACCGCCGCCCGGGACCGCCGCCCGGTCGGCTTCGAGTACCGCAAGGCCGGCGCCGCCGCCGGCGAGCTGCGCACCGTCGAGCCGTGGGCGCTGGAGTGCTGGCGCGGGCACTGGTACCTGGCCGGGTGGGACCGCGACCGCGGCGACGCCCGGGTGTTCCGGCTCAGCCGGATCACCGGCAAGGTCCGGGCCAAGGCCGGTGCCTTCCTCGGCACCGTGCCCGAGCACGTCGACGTCCGCGCCACCGTCGCCAAGTTCGCGGGCGAGGGCGCCACCGCCACCGCCACCGTCCGGGTCCGCCGGGGAGCGGGCTTCCCGCTGCGCACCAAGGCGCTGAGCAGCGCGCGGGTGGACGACGGCTGGGACGAGCTGGAGATCCCGTACGGCAACGGGCTGGGCGCCGACCTCGCCGAGTTCGGGCCGGACGTGCTGGTGCTCGGGCCCGAGGAACTGCGGGCCGACGTGATCGACCGGCTGCGGGCCGTGGCCGGGCTGGACGTGGTGAACGGAAGCGGAGGGGTTCAGGCGTGAGCAACGCGATCGACCAGACGCGGCGGATGCTGTCGCTGGTCACCTACCTGCGCGAGCGCCCCGGCGCCGAGGTGGCCGAGGTGGCCCGCGCGTTCGGGATCTCCGAGCGCGAGCTGATCGGGGACCTCAACGTGCTGCCGATGTGCGGCACCAGCTTCCGCGGCGGCGACCTGCTCGACATCGACACCGACGGCGAGCGGATCTGGTGGCACAACGTCGACGACGTGGCCCAGCCGCTGCGCCTCGCCGCCGACGAGGCCACCGCGCTGCTGGTCGCCGCCCGCGCGGTGGCCGGGCTGCCCGGCCTGCGGGCCGGCGACCGGGAGGCGCTCACCCGGGCCGTCGTCAAGATCGAGAACGCGGCGGGCGAGAGCGCCGCCGGCAGCGCCCGGGTCGGCGTGACCTTCGAGGCGGAGGGCCACGTGTTCGCCGACATCGACCGCGCGCTCAGCGAGGGGCGCCGCCTGTGGCTGCGCTACTACTCGCACGGGCGCGGCGGGATGACCGAGCGCGAGGTCGACCCGATCCGGCTGCTCACCGAGGGTCACACCTACCTCGAGGCCTGGTGCCGCACCTCCGAGGACCACCGGATGTTCCGGCTGGACCGGGTCGCCGAGATCCGGGTGCTGGACGTCCCCGCCGACCCGCCCCGGCGCGAGCCGCGCGACCTGAGCGGCGGGCTGGTCAACCCGTCCGCGGACGACCCCGAGGTGGTCGTCGAGGTCTCCTCCGGCGGGCGCTGGGTGGCCGAGTACTACACCCACGACCGGGCCGAGGAACTGCCCGACGGCGGGCTGCGGATCACCCTGCGCAGCGCCGACCCCTCCCAGCTGCGCCCGCTGGCGCTGCGGCTGGGCCGGGACGGCCGGATCGTCTCGCCGCCCGGGCTGGCCGGGCAGGCCCGTGCGGCCGCCCTGGAGGCGCTGGCCGCGTACGGGGAGCAGACCGTTGCCGACGGGGAGGGGCGGGTCTGATCGGTGGAGCCCGGGACCAGATTCAAGGTGTACTGCTCCGAGTGCCGGGAGAAGGTCGAGCTCCCGGCGGAGGAGTTCCGGCTGACCCTCGGTCGTACCCCGGCCCAGGCGCACTACAGCTTCGGCTGCCCGCTCTGCGGGGCGGCGGTGCGCAAGCCGGCCGGGGAGAAGATCGTCGCGGCGCTCGTCGGGGCCGGGGTCCGCACCATGCGGCTCGTCCCGGTCGAGGGGTAGCGGGCGCTCTCCTGCGGACCCGGCCGGGGGGCCGGGCCCGATAGGGTGGGGCGCATGTCCTGGATGCTCGTCGCCGCCGTCCTGCTCGCCACCGCGGGCCTGCTGGTCCTCGGGGTGCTCGCGATCCGGCTGTGGCTGGACGTGCGGGCGCTGGCCAAGGGCGTGGACGCGGCCTCGCGGGCGTTGGCCGAGGCGGCGGGGGAGCTGGCGGAGGCCGTACCGGGGCGGTAGGGCCGTCCGGTGGCGCCCGTCCGGTAGTGCCTGCCGGGTGAGGCCGTTCGGTGGTGGCCGTCTGCGGTGCCCGTTCGGTAACGCCTGTTCGGTAGCACAGGAGGGCCGTCGGTGGTACGGGGGCTGCTGCGGGGAGGCGGGGGCGGGTTACGCTCTCAGATGGCTCCTGCAGATGGCTCCTGAACTGCGAACCGGGGCCGCTGTCCTGTTCGGGCGGCCGTCGTCGTGGCATCATCCGCAGCGGTTACCATCCGCGGCGGGGGGCCCGACGGGTCGCCATGAGTGAAGGTGGTCGCGCAATGCGCATCTCGATGACCGCGATCGTGGTGGTCGTGATTTTCGCCGTCCTGCTGTTCGGCGCCAAGCGGCTGCCCGACCTGGCTCGCTCGCTCGGGCAGTCGATGCGGATCCTGAAGAGCGAAACCAAGGCCATGCGCTCGGACGGCGCCGAGGAGGACGCCGCCGCGACGCCGCCTCCGGCGCCCCGGGTCGACGGCGGTTCGGCGACGACCGCGGCCAGGACCATCCAGGCCGCTCCGGGCGCCTCGGGCACCGCCCGCCCGGTGGCCGAGCCCGCTGCCGGGCCGTCTGCGGCCGACGGCGACCGCCCGCACTGAGCGCGGCGCACGTGACGAACGCGACCACGGAGGCCCGTCGACCGGCGGGCCTCGACGCACGAGTTGAGGACCGGGGTTGAGCAAGCTCTCCAAGGCGTCGAAGGCGTCCAAGGATCCTGAGGGGCG
This sequence comes from Kitasatospora sp. NPDC056731, assembly GCF_040687675.1. Taxonomy (NCBI): domain Bacteria; kingdom Bacillati; phylum Actinomycetota; class Actinomycetes; order Kitasatosporales; family Streptomycetaceae; genus Kitasatospora; species Kitasatospora sp. NPDC056731. Next base: position 35,354 of record NZ_JBFBNR010000063.1, on the reverse strand, counting down.
GATGGCCCTCACCGACCACCTGCGGGAACTGCGCAACCGCGTGGTCAAGTCGGTCCTGGCGATCGTGGTGATCACCATCGTGGCGGCGTTCTACCACAGGCAGATCGAGAACTTCCTGCTGGAGCCGCTGCCGCGCTGCACCGCGGAGACCGCCGACCAGTTCAAGGGCAAGTGCGCCCAGGTCTCCAACATCGGTCTGACCGCCGGTTTCACCTGGATGCTCAAGGTGTCGCTGACGGCCGGTGTGGTCGCGACCGTGCCGATCTGGCTCTACCAGGTCTGGGCCTTCGTGGCGCCCGGTCTGCACCGGCACGAGAAGAAGTACGCCGTCATCTTCATGCTGTGCGGGGCGCCGCTCTTCCTGGCCGGTGTGGGCTGCGCCATCCTGGTGCTGCCGACCACCGTCGACGTGCTGATCTCGTTCACCCCGGACAAGACCACGCCGATCCTGCCGCCCGAGGACTACCTCGACATCGCCACCCGGATGGTGCTGGTCTTCGGCCTGGCCTTCGAGTTCCCGCTGCTGCTGGTCATGATGAACATGGTCGGCATGGTCACCGGCAAGCGGCTGCTCGGCTGGTGGCGCGGCATGGTCATGGCCATCACGGTCTTCGCCGCCTTCGCCACCCCGAGCGCCGATCCGGTGAGCATGCTCACGCTGGCCGCGCCGATCTGGGCGCTGTACTTCCTCGCGGTGGGCATCGCGATCTTCAACGACAAGCGCAAGGAGCGCCGCAACCCCGACGCCGGACTGAGCGACGAGGAGGCCTCGGAGCTGGACCTCTCGGTGCAGCCGGTGGCCGGTACGGAGATGGTCCAGGCCTCGGCCGCGCCGACGGCCGGCGCCCCGGTGCCGGCCGCCCGTCACGAGCAGATCGACGACATCACCTGAGCCGGTAGCGCACCCTGAGGCCCCGGCCCGCCGCCCGACGCGGTGGGCCGGGGCCTTTTGGCTGCTCCGGCCCGGTGAGCCCGGGCTTTTGTACTGCTCCGGCCCGGTGCGGGATTCGGCGGGTGGTCTTGGCACGATGGATGGCATGTGACATATTACTGACGTGCTCAAGACCCAGAGACCTCCCCTGGATGTCGTCGTGGTCGGTGCCGGCGTGGTCGGCGCCGCCTGCGCCTACTACGCGGCCCGCGCCGGGCTCACCGTCGCCGTCGTCGACCGCGGACCGGTGGCCGGCGGCACCACCGGCGCCGGCGAGGGCAACCTGCTGGTCTCCGACAAGGAGCCCGGGCCCGAACTCGACCTCGCCCTGCTCAGCACCCGGCTCTGGCACGACCTCGCCGAACACCTCGGCGCGGCCGTCGAGTACGAGCCCAAGGGCGGCGTGGTGATCGCCGCCACCCCGGCCGGGCAGGACGCCCTGCGGGCCTTCGCCGTCGGCCAGGCCGCCGCCGGCGTCACCGCCGAGGAAGTCCCCGCCGAGCGGCTGCACGAGCTGGAGCCGCACCTCGCCCCCGGCCTCGCCGGCGGCTTCCACTACCCGCAGGACGCGCAGGTCCAGCCCGCCCTCGCCGCCGCCCACCTGCTGCGCGAGGCCCGCCGGATGGGCGCCGAGCTGATCACCGGCGAGACCGTGACCGCCGTGTACCGGGGGCCGGACGGCGCCGTGCGCGGAGTGCGCACCGACCGCCGCCGCCTCGACGCCCCCGCCGTCGTCAACGCGACCGGCACCTGGGGCGGCGAACTGGCCCGGCTGGCCGGGGTGCACCTGCCGGTGATGCCCCGCCGCGGCTTCGTCCTGGTCACCGAGCCGCTGCCGCGGATCGTCCGGCACAAGGTCTACGCCGCCGACTACGTCGCCGACGTCGCCAGCGGCTCGGCCGGGCTGCAGACCTCCGCCGTGGTCGAGGGCACCCCCGGCGGGCCCGTGCTGATCGGCGCCAGCCGCGAACGGGTCGGCTTCGACCGCACCCTCTCCCAGGAGGTGCTGCGGCGGCTCGCCGCCCAGGCCGCGGCGCTCTTCCCGGTGCTCGCGGACGTCACCGTGATGCGCACCTACCGGGGCTTCCGCCCGTACCTGCCGGACCACCTGCCGGCCATCGGCGAGGACCCCAGGGCGCCCGGGCTCTACCACGCCTGCGGGCACGAGGGCGCCGGCATCGGGCTGGCTCCGGCGACCGGCCTGCTGATCAGCGAGCAGCTGACCGGCAAGCAGCCGGAACTGGACCTCGCGCCGTTCCGCCCGGACCGCTTCCCGGCGGACGCCGGGGCCTGAGCCCGGGCTCCTCGACCGCCGCTGCCTGCCTGCCGACCGTCCTCGTTCGTCGACCAACCCCGGAACGGAGAAGCCGCCGATGCGCCGCACCCCCGCCGACCTGGTCCGGGCCGAACCCGGCCCCGCCCACCACATCGAGTTCGACGGCCGACCCGTCCCGGCCCTGCCCGGACAGTCGATCGCCGCCGCGCTCTGGGCCGACGGCGTACTCGCCTGGCGCACCACCCGGGTCGGCGGCCGGCCGCGCGGGGTGTTCTGCGGCATCGGTGCCTGCTTCGACTGCCTGGCCACCGTCGACGGTCGCCCCAACCAGCGCACCTGCCTGCTCCCCGCCGAACCCGGCACCACCGTCACCACCCAGGAGGGCAACGGCCGTGCCGACCTCGCCGTCTGACCGGACCGCCGCCGAAGCGGCCCGACGCCCCGACCTCGCGGTGATCGGCGCCGGCCCGGCCGGGCTCGCGGCCGCCGTGACCGCCGCCGACCTCGGGCTGCGCTGCGTCCTGCTGGACGCAGGCCGCAGCACCGGCGGGCAGTACTACCGGCACCCCGCGCCCGGCCTCGGCGCCGCCCGCCCGGACCGGCTCCACCACGGCTGGTCCGTCTACACCGGACTGGCCGACCGGCTCGCCGCGCACGAGCGGGCCGGGCGGGTCCGCTTCCTCGGCGGCCACCAGGTGTGGGCGCTGGAGCGGACCGGCGACGGCTTCGCCGTGCACGTCACGCGCGGACCGGAGGCCACCGACCGGGCCACCGTCACGGCCGCGTCCGTGCTGCTCGCCACCGGTGCGTACGAGCGCCAACTGCCCTTCCCCGGCTGGACCCTGCCCGGGGTGGTCACCGCGGGCGGCGCCCAGGCGATGCTCAAGGCCGGGCTGGTGCTGCCCGGACGGCGGATCGTGGTGGCCGGCAGCGGGCCGCTGCTGCTCGCGGCGGCGTCCTCGCTGGTCACCGCCGGGGCCGAGGTGCCCGCGGTCGTCGAGGCCACCGACTACCTCGGCTACGCCCGGCGCCCCGGCGTCCTGGCGGCCGTCCCCGCCAAGCTCGTCGAGGGCGCCGGCCACGGGGGCGCGCTGCTGCGGCACGGCGTACGGCTGCGCCCGCGCAGTGCCGTCGTCGAGGCGCACGGGACCGAGCGGGTCACCGCCGTCACGGTGGCCCGGCTGGACGCCGACTGGCGGCCGGTGCCCGGCACCGAACGCCGGATCGCCTGCGACGCCGTCGCCGTGGGCCACGGGCTGCTGCCGCAGATCGACCTGGCCACCGAACTGGGTGCGGCCACCAGGACCGCCCCGGACGGCGCCGTCGGGCTCCAGGTCGACGCCCGGCTGCGCACCACCGTGCCCGGCCTCTGGTCGGCGGGGGAGACCAACGGCGTCGGCGGCGCGGACCTCGCGATCGTGGAGGGCGAACTGGCCGCGCACGCCGTGGCCGACCGGCTGCCGAAGCCCGCACTGCTGCGCCGCCGGGCCCGGCTGCGGAACTTCGCCGACCTGATGGCCGCGGCCCACCGGCCCGGCCCCGGCTGGACCGGCTGGCTGCGCCCGGACACCGACGTCTGCCGGTGCGAGGAGGTGCCGGTCTCGGCGATCCGGGAGGCCGTGGACGAGCTGGGCGCGGGCGATCCGCGCACCGTCAAGCTGCTCACCCGGGCCGGGATGGGCTGGTGCCAGGGCCGGATGTGCGGTCCGGCCGTGGCCTGCCTGGCCGGCTCGGGTGAGCCGGGGCCGGACCGGCGGCCGCTGGCCTGCCCGGTGCCGCTGGCGCAGCTGGCGGCCGGGCCAGCCGGGTCGTCCGGGTCGTCCTGGTCGTTCGGCGAGGCCGGCGACACGCCTTAGGGCATGTTGCGGGCCGGGGACTCTTGTCTCCGGCCCACCTCCTCTAATAAAATGTCACACCTCACCAAGGAGCTCACCGTGTCCAACACCCCACACGACAGCGCCCGGCCCTGGCGCGGCATCATGGTCGCCACCACGATCCCGCTGCGCCCGGACCTCTCCGTCGACTACGACGCGTACGCCGAGCACGTCCGCTGGCTGATCGAGTCCGGCTGCGACGGCGTCGTCCCCAACGGCTCGCTGGGCGAGTACCAGACGCTCACCGCCGAGGAGCGCGCCCGCGTCGTCGAGGTGGCCGTCGAGGCGGCCGGCGACGGCTCCCGGGTGATGCCCGGCGTGGCCGCCTACGGCAGCGCCGAGTCCCGCCGCTGGGCCGAGCAGGCCGCCGAGGCCGGCGCCGGCTCCGTGCTCCTGCTGCCGCCGAACGCCTTCCGGGCCGACCACGCGTCCGTCCGGGCGCACTACGCCGACGTCGCCAAGGCCGGACTGCCCGTCGTCGCGTACAACAACCCGATCGACACCAAGGTCGACCTCGTCCCCGCGCTGCTCGCCCAACTGCACGGCGAGGGCTCGATCGTCGCGGTCAAGGAGTTCAGCGGCGACGTCCGCCGGGCCTACGAGATCGCCGAACTGGCCCCCGGGCTGGACCTGCTGATCGGCGCCGACGACGTGCTGCTGGAGCTGGCGCTGGCCGGCGCGGTCGGCTGGATCGCCGGCTACCCGAACGCCCTGCCGGAGGCCAGCGTCGCGCTGTACCGGGCCGCCGTGGCGCACGAGCTGGACACCGCGCTGCCGCTGTACAAGTCGCTGCACTCGCTGCTGCGCTGGGACTCCAAGACCGAGTTCGTCCAGGCCATCAAGCTGTCCATGGACATCGCCGGGCGCCCCGGCGGCCCCGTCCGCCCGCCGCGCCAGCCGCTGACCCCGGACATCGAGGCGGCCGTCCGCGCGGCCACCGAGAAGGCGCTGGCCGAGGGCCTGGCCTAACCGGGAGACCTCGTCACCAGGGCCGGCTGAGGGGGCAGCCGGCCCGGCCCCACCCACCCGATCCGGCGTACGGTCACCACCTCCGTACGCCCACTCCGACGGGAGTCGTCAGAGCCATGCGCAGCCGTCACGTGTTCCACGCCGTCGACTCGCACACCGAGGGCATGCCGACCCGGGTCATCACCGGCGGCTTCGGCGTCATCCCCGGCGCCACCATGGCCGAGCGCCGGGTGCACTTCCAGCAGCACCTGGACCACTTCCGCACCCTGCTGATGTACGAGCCGCGCGGCCACGCCGCGATGAGCGGTGCCATCCTCCAGCCGCCGACCCGGCCCGACGCCGACTTCGGCGTGCTCTACATCGAGGTCTCCGGCCTGCTGCCGATGTGCGGCCACGGCACCATCGGCGTCGCCACCGTGCTGGTCGAGACCGGCATGGTGCCGGTGGTCGAGCCGGTCACCACGGTGCGGCTGGACACGCCCGCCGGACTGGTGATCGCCGAGGTGCGGGTCGAGGACGGCGCCGCCACCGCGGTGACCATCCGCAACGTGCCGTCCTACTCGGCCGCGCTGGACGCCAAGATCGAGGTGCCCGGGTACGGCACGATCGGCTACGACCTGGCGTACGGCGGCAACTTCTACGCCATCCTGCCGCTCGCCGAGTTCGGGCTGCCCTTCGAGCGCGAGCGCAAGCAGGACATCCTGGAGGCCGGACTGGCCCTGATGGCCGCCATCAACGCGAGCCCCGACCGCCCGGTGCACCCGGAGGACCCGTCCATCCACGGCTGCCACCACGTCCAGCTGCTCGCCCCCGGCTCCACCGCCGAACACTCCCGGCACGCGATGGCCATCCACCCCGGCTGGTTCGACCGCTCGCCCTGCGGCACCGGCACCTCGGCCCGGATGGCGCAGCTGCACGCGCGCGGCGAACTGCCGCTGGGGCGCGACTTCCGCAACGACTCCTTCATCGGGACGACCTTCATCGGGCGCCTGGTCGAGGAGACCGAGGTGGCCGGGCGGCCCGCCGTGGTGCCCACCGTCACCGGGCGGGCCTGGGTCACCGGCACCGCCCAGTACTTCCTCGACCCGCGTGACCCGTTCCCGGCCGGGTTCCTGCTGTAGAGCTGTCTGAAGCGGTTTGAAGCTGTCTGAAGCCGTTTGAAAGAGGAGCCGGCCTCGGGGGAGGGGCCCGCTCAGACGTCCGCTGAACCACCTTCGAAGGGCTGCTGGTCGTGACCATCACCTCGTACAACCCCGCCGACCCCGCGGACCTCGTCGTCGCCGTCGAGGAACCCGGCGCCGAAGCCGTCCGGGCCGCCGTCGCCCGGGCCCGGGCCGCCCAGCCCGGCTGGCTCGCAGCCGGCGCGGGCGCCCGGTCGGCGGCGCTCGGCCGGATCGCCGAAGCGGTCGAGGCGCACGCGGACGAACTGGCCGGGCTGATCGTGCGCGAGGTCGGCAAGCCGCTCGCCGAGGCACGCGGCGAAGTCGCCCGCACCGCGGCGATCTGGCGCTACTACGCGCAGGCGCCGTTCGCGCCGTCCGGAGCGGTGCACGAGACCGCCGCCGGGCCCGGGCTGCTGCTCACCCGGCGCCGCCCGTACGGCGTCGCCGGGCTGATCGCGCCGTGGAACTTCCCGCTGGCGATCCCCACCTGGAAGGCCGCGCCGGCGCTGGCGGTCGGCAACACCGCGGTGCTCAAGCCGGCGCCCGAGGCGACCGCCTGCGCGCTACGGCTGGCCGAACTGGCCGCCGGGGCCGGGCTGCCGGAGGACGTGTTCACCGTGCTGCCGGGCGGCGCCGAGGAGGGCGCGGCGCTGGTCGACACGGCCGACGTGGTCTCCTTCACCGGCTCGACCGGCGTCGGCCGGGCCGTGGTGCGGGCCGCCACCGAGCGCGGCGTCCCGGTGCAGGCCGAACTCGGCGGGCTGAACGCCGCGCTGGTGCTGCCGGACGCCGACCTCGCGCAGGCCGCCGCCCACCTCGCCGCCGCCATCGCCGGGTACGCGGGGCAGAAGTGCACCGCCACCAGCCGGGTGATCGCGGTCGGCGCCGCGTACGAGCCGCTGCGCGACGCCCTGGTCAAGGCGCTGGAACTGGTCGACGACACGGCCTGCGGGCCGGTCATCAACGCCGCCGCCCGGGACCGGCTGACGGCCGCCGTCGACTCGGCCGTCGCCGCCGGGGCCACCCTGCTCACCGGCGGCCGGGCACCCGAGCGGGACGGCTGGTACCTCGAACCGGCCCTGCTCACCGACGTGCCGGCCGAACACCCGCTGGCCCGCGAGGAGTTCTTCGGCCCGATCGCGCTGCTGCACGCCGCCGCCGACCTCGACGAGGCGATCACGCTCGCCAACGACACCCCGCACAGCCTCTCCACCTCCGTGCACACCCGCAGCCTGGACGTGGCGCTCGCCGCCGCCGACCGGCTGGACGCGGGCATGATCCGGGTCAACGCGCCGTCCAGCGGCGTCGACTTCCACCTGCCGTTCGGCGGCGCCAAGGGCGCCGCCCACGGCGAGCGCGAACAGGGCCAGGCGGCGCTGGACTTCTACACCGTCAGCCGCACCGTCAGCCTGCTGCCGGGCGGGGGCGCCTGATGCTCGTCCGCACCGTCGACTACCACGCGGCCGGTGAGCCGTTCCGGATCGTGCTGGACGGCGTGCCCGCGATCCCCGGCGACAGCGTCGCCGAACGGCGGGCCATCGCACTCGGCGCCGGCGGCAGCGCGACCGCGCCCCGGCCGAGCGCGCTGGACGACGCCCGGCAGCTGCTCAGCCGCGAACCGCGCGGCCACGCCGGGATGTACGGCGGGTTCCTGGTGCCGCCGGACGACGACGAGGCGCACTTCGGGGTGCTGTTCTGGCACAAGGACGGCTACTCGACGGCCTGCGGGCACGGCACCATCGCGCTCGGCGCCTGGGCGGTGGACTCCGGGCGGGTCGCGGCCCCCGCCGACGGCGTGGCCCGGGTGCGGATCGACGTGCCGTCCGGCCGGGTCACCGCGCTGGTGCACCGGGCCGGCGGGCGGACCACCGGCGTCACCTTCCGCAACGTGCCCACCCGGGTCGCCGCTCTGAAGTTGCCGCTGGCCACTTCGCGGGGCACCGTGGAGGTCGCGGTGGCGCACGCCGGCGCCTGCTACGCCTCGGTGCCGGCGGCCGCCCTCGGCCTCGCGGTCGAGCCCGCGCAGCTGCCCGAACTCACCGCCGCCGGGCGGGAGATCAGGGAGCTGCTGGCCGGCGCGGCGGCGGTGGCGCACCCGAGCGACCCGCTGCTGTCGGGCGTGTACGGGGTCATCCTGTTCGACGAACTCGTCTCGGAGGACGGCGTGTTGAACCAACGGAACGTCACCGTCTTCGCGGACGGGCAGATCGACCGCTCGCCCTGCGGCTCCGGGACCTCCGCCCGGCTCGCCGTCCTCGCCGCCGAGGGCCGGCTCGCGCCGGGGGAGGAACTGCGGCACGAGTCCGTCATCGGGACGGTCTTCACCGGCCGCGTCCTGCCCGGCGGCGACCCGCTGGACGGCGGCGTCGTCACCGAGGTCACCGGCAGCGCCCACCGCACCGGCGAGCACGCGTTCGTCCTGGAACCGGACGACGACCTGGGCGCGGGGTTCCTGCTGTGACCGCTCCTGCGAACCCGCCTGCGGACCCTGCTGCGCCGCCTCATGCGTCGTCTCATGTGCCGCCTCTTGTGCCGCCCGGTACGGCGGCTGAGCCGCTCCAGTACGCCGTGCCGGGCGTTGGCGGGGTCGGGCCCGCGGCCGCGGTGGCGGCGATCGAGCGGGTGCTGCTCGACGGGTTCGACCCGGAGCCGGCACCGGCCCGCTCGGCCGTCCCCGTCCCGGCCGGCGAACTGCTGATGATGCCGGCCGCCGCCGGCCCGTACGCCGGGGTGAAGATCGCCGGGGTCGCGCCCGCCAACCCCGGCCGGGGGCTGCCCCGGATCACCGGCAGCTACCTGCTGCTCGACGGGCCCACCCTGCAGCCGCTCGCCCTGCTCGACGGCGCCGCGCTCACCACGCTGCGCACACCCGCCGTCACCGCCGTCGCGCTGCGCCGGCTGGCCGCGCCGGACGCCGAACACCTGGTGCTGTTCGGCTCCGGGCCGCAGGCGTACGGGCACCTGGACGCGCTGCTGGCCGTCCGGCCACTGACCAGGCTCACCGTGGTGGCGCGGGATGCCGGACGGGCCGGGGCCCTCGCCGCGTACGGGCGGGGGCTCGGGCTGGCGGCCGGGGTCGGCGGGCCGGAGGCCGTCGCCGAAGCGGACCTGGTGGTCTGCTGCACCACCGCGCGCACGCCGCTGTTCGACGGCGCCCTGGTGCCCGCGCACGCCGCCGTCGCGGCCGTCGGCTCGCACGAGCCGGACGCACGGGAGGTGGACGAGGCGCTGGTCGGGCGGGCCGAACTGTACGTGGAGGCGCGGACGGTGGCGGCGCGCGAGGCCGGCGACCTGATCATGGCGGGCGTGGCTGGCCGGCAGGTGTGGAACCTGGCCGAGCTGGTGCGCGGCGACGCGCTGGTGCCGGCGGGGCGGCCGCGGTTCTTCAAGAGCGTCGGCATGGCGTGGGAGGACCTGGCGGTCGCGGCGGAGGTGTACCGCCGGGGGTAGGCGCCGGTCGCTCCCGGCTGCCAGGGTCGGCGCGGCCGGAGGGCAGGTGTCCGAATCACGAAATGTTGCGCACTCAACGTAACGTGACATTGTACGCTGGTGTTCTGCACCCACCCGGAGGAACACCATGGCCGACCTCAAACCCCGCACCCTGATCTCCGTACAGGAGCGGCTTCGCGACCAGGTCGCCCACGCGCTCCGGGCGGCCCTGATCTCCGGCGAACTGCGCCCCGGCGTCGTCTACTCCGCACCCGCGCTCGCCGCCGACTTCGGCGTCTCCGCCACCCCCGTCCGCGAGGCCATGCTCGACCTCGCCCGCGAAGGCCTCGTCGAGGCCGTCCGCAACAAGGGCTTCCGGGTCACCGAGCTCACCGAGCGTGACCTCGACGACTACACCGAGATCCGCGCCCTGATCGAGGTCCCCACCGTCGGCCGGGTGACGCGCACGGCGACCAAGGAGCAGCTGGAGCGGCTGCGCCCGCAGGCCGAGGAGATCGTCGCGGCCGCGCGCAAGCACGACCTCATCGGGTACCTGGAGGCCGACCGGCAGTTCCACCTGGACCTGCTGGGGCTGGCCGGCAACGCCCGGCTGGTCGACGTCGTCAGCGACCTGCGGAAGCGCTCGCGGCTGTACGGCCTCAACCGGCTCGACGAGCGCGGCGAGCTGACCTCCTCGGCGGAGGAGCACCTGGAACTGCTCGACCTCATGCTGGCCGGCGACGCCGAGGCGGCCGAGGCCTGTATGACCCGCCACCTCAGCCACGTCCGCTCGCTGTGGGCGGGGCAGGACGAGGCGGCGGAGGAGGCCCGCCCGGCGCTGAAGCTGCGGGCGCGGTAGGGCCGACCGGGGCTAACCGGGGCCAAACCGCCCGTTCGGGTGAAGACTGGGGATCGGGCGGCGGAATGCGTTCGCGCCCTACGATGATGTTCTCGACATCGGCAGCCAGGAGGAAATCCATGTCCGCCGCAGCAGTGGAAGAGCCCATCGAGCAGCCGACGCTGCTCGAAGTCGCCGAGCTGATCTCCAACCAGTTCGCCGGGCACCGGGTCGAGATCGTCGGGAGCCAGATCACCGTGACGCCGCCGCCGAATGCTTCGCATGGCAAGTCGCTGAGTCGCCTCATGCGTGTGCTGTTCGCCGCCGGCCTCGACGGGGATGAGGTCGACGTCATTCAGGGCGTTGGCATCTGGCTGCCGGATGGGCCGTCGGACTACGCCGTTCCCGACCTGGCGATCGTCGATGCCGACATCGATGACCACTTGATCGAGTACAACTGTTACGACCCGGCGGTCTTCAGGCTCGTGTTGGAGGTCACGTCGTCGAACCTCAGCGACGACCTGAAGAGGAAGCCCTTCGTCTATGCCGCCGCTGGAGTAGCCGTCTACGTGATCGTGGACCGGACGAACCAGCGGGTCATGGTGCTCACTGACCCACAGGAGGGCGAGTACCGCGTGCACGCCGTCCACCACCCGGGGCAGTCGTTCACCCTGCCGGAGTCGATCGGGGCGTCGGTGACGCTGTCGGTGGACGACGTGCTGGCGGCGAAGAAGTAGCTCAGGCCGCTGCCGGCACTGTCAGGCGGCCGTCGTGGACTTCGGCGATCTGGTCGACGGCCGTCAGGTGGGTGCGGTCGTGGGTGACCAGGACGGTGGCGGTGGCGCGGCGGTGGGTGAGGTCGGTGATGAGGTCGAGGACGGCGGCGCCGCGTTCGTGGTCGAGGGCGCTGGTGGGTTCGTCGATCAGCAGGACGGTGGGGTCGTTCATCAGCGCGCGGGCGATGTTGACGCGCTGGCGCTGACCGCCGGAGAGCTGGTGCGGGCGGCGGGCGGCCTGGTCGCGCAGGCCGACGGCGCCGAGCAGGTCCAGGGCCCGGGGGAGGGCGGTGCGCGGGGAGCGGCCGTCCAGGTGGGCCATCACCTGGAGCTGTTCGACGGCGGTGAGTGAGGGCAGCAGGTTGGCCTGCTGGAAGACGATGCCGATCCGGGTGCGGCGCAGCGCGGTGAGTTCGGCGCGGCCGAGGCCGGTGGTGTCGGTGCCGTCCACCACGACCTGGCCGGAGTCCGGGGTGATCAGGGTGGCGGCGACCGCCAGCAGGCTGGACTTGCCGGAGCCGGACGGGCCGACGACGGCCGTGATCGAGCCCTTGGGGACGGTCAGCGACACGTCGTCCAGCGCCGTGAGCCGGCCGTCGCCGTCCGGGTAGGTGAGGGTGATGCGGTCGAGGGTCAGGCTCATCGGGCACTCCCCAGGGCGGTCAGCGGGTCGACGGAGGTGATCCGGCGGATGGACAGGGCGGCGCCGACCGCGCCGAGCGCGATCATGACGGCGGCGGGCAGCAGCAGGGTCGGGGCGTCGAGGACGAAGGGGACGGCGGAGCCGATCAGCGCGCCGGCGCCCAGGGCGAGCGCGGTGCCGGCGGCGGTGCCGAGCACCAGCAGCAGGACGGCCTGGCCGAGGGCGTCGCGCAGCAGGTAGCGGGTGGAGGCGCCGAGGGCCTTGAGCACCGCGACGTCGCCGCTGCGCTGGATCGTCCAGACGGTGAAGAAGGCGCCGATCACCAGGGCCGAGATGGCGAACAGGAAGCCGCGCATCAGCTGGAGCGAGCCGTTCTCGGAGGTGTAGGAGCCGATTGCGGCGAGGGCGTCGTCGCGGGTGCGGGTCTCGGTGCCGTGGCGGGCGTCGGCGCCGCCCAGGTCGGCGCCCTTGGCGGTGGTGAGCGCGATGACGGTCGCGTGGCCGGTGCCGCCGGGGGCGGCCTGCTGCCAGTCGGCGAGGCTGGTCCAGATCACCGGGGTGTGGCTGTACGCGGCGTCGCCGTCGACGGCCGCGACCCGGAGGCGGTGGCCGGCCAGGGTGAGGTCGGCGCCGGGGGCGAGGTCGCCCAGGTTCTTGGCGGCGGTCTTCGACAGGACGGCCTGGCCGGGGGCGATCCGGGCGCCCTGCGGGGCCAGCGCGGAGCCGTCCGGGACGCCGAAGGCGGACAGCGCGGTGGTGCGGGTGCCGGCGGCGGCCTTGGTGGTGGTGATGCCCAGCGGCTGGGCGGAGGTGACGCCCGGCTCGGCCGCCCAGGCCTGCCACTGCTCGGGGGTGACCTGGGAGTCGGTGAAGGACAGCTTCTGCCCGTCGGCGGGCTCACCGAACACCAGGTGGTCGGCGGGCAGGCCGGTGATCGCGGAGATGTTCTGCCGGCCGAGTCCGGCGGTCAGTCCGGACAGCAGACCGACCAGTACGGTGATCAGCACGATGACGGTCCCCATCAGGGCGAACCGCCCCTTGGCGAACCCCAGATCCCTCCAGGCGACGAACACGGTGGGCCTTCCTGCTGAACGAGTGCTTCCGACGCTTCCACCGTCCCGGAGAAGGGGCCCCGCGGGCATCGCACCGCGGATTGCATCCTCGGCATCAAAGGGCAGAAGCGGAGTTCAACCTTTTGATTGATGCCGGGGCCCGATCCGGAACCTAGGCTGGACGGATGGCGACCGAACGATCCCGCACCACCCCCGTCGCCCGCGTCCTCCAGGTCTGCCTGCACCTGCTCGTGGCGGGCCTGCTCGCCCTAGCCGTCGCCCGTGCCGCCGTCGGCCGGGACGGCGACCCGCTGCCCGTCGCCGCCGCGGCCACCGCGATGGCCGCCGTGTACGCCGTCGGCCCCCGGCTGGCCGCCGTCCGCCGCTCGCGCCGGGCCGCCGCGCTGTGGCTGGCACTGCTCGGCGTCACCTGGGTGGGCGTGCTGATCGCCACCCAGGACGGGGTGTGGCTGGCGTTCCCGCTGTACTTCCTGGAACTGCACCTGCTCGGGCGGCGCGGCGGCCTCACCGCCGTCGGGCTGACCGCCGCCACCGCCATCGCCGCCTGGTCCTGGCACCAGCACACCTTCAGCCTGCCCGCCGCGATCGGACCCGCGCTCGGCGCGGCCGTCGCCACCGCCACCGTGCTCGGCTACCAGGCGCTGTACCGGGAGAGCGAGGAGCGCCGCCGGCTGATCGACGAACTCACCGCCGCCCGCGCCGACGCCGCGGCCGCCCACCACACCGCCGGGGTGCTCGCCGAACGCGAGCGCCTCGCCCGGGAGATCCACGACACCCTCGCGCAGAGCCTCAGCTCCATCCAGCTGCTGCTGCGGGCCGCCCAGCGGGCCCTGCCGGAACGCACCGAGGCCGCCTCCGGGTACGTCGAGCAGGCCCGGCAGGCCGCCCAGGACAACCTGGACGAGGCCCGGCGGTTCGTCCGCGCGCTCACCCCGCCCGCGCTCGACGGCGACCCGCTGCCGGTCGCGCTGGAACGGCTGTGCGCCACCACGGCGGCGCACAGCGGCCTGCCGGTGAAACTGCACGTCTCCGGGGACCCGGTACGGCTGCCGGTGCCGCAGGAGGTCGCGCTGCTGCGGATCGCGCAGTCCGCGCTCGGCAACACCGTCCGGCACGCGCACGCCTCGCACGCCGAGGTGACGCTCAGCTACATGGAGGGCGAGGTGGCGCTGGACGTGTTCGACGACGGGGCCGGATTCGACCCGGTGGCGGTCGCCGGGCGCAGCGGAGGGGACGGCGGGTTCGGGCTGCCGTCGATGCGGGCCCGGGCGCGGGCGCTCGGCGGCACCTTCACGGTGGAGTCGGCGCCCGGCGGGGGCACGGCGCTCGCGGTGCAGCTGCCGGTGACGGAGGGCGGGGCGTGAACGGGCGGAACGAAGGCGGGCGGGGCGTGAACGGGCGGAACGAGGGAGAGCGGACCGTGAACGAGCGCAGTGACGGCGGGCGCGGGAGCGGCGCGGTGATCCGGCTGCTGCTGGCGGACGACCACCCGGTGGTGCGGGCCGGGCTGCGGGCCGTCCTGGAGGGCGAGCCGGACTTCACCATCGCCGCCGAGGCCGCGACCGCCGAACGGGCCGTCGAACTGGCCGCGGCGGGCGGGGTCGACGTGGTGCTGATGGACCTCCAGTTCGGGCCCGGCTCGGCCATGAACGGCGCCCAGGCGACCGCCGCGATCACCGCCCGGCCGGGCGCGCCCCGGGTCCTCGTCGTCACCACCTACGAAACCGACGCCGACACCCTGCCCGCACTGGAGGCCGGCGCCACCGGCTACCTGCTCAAGGACGCCCCGCCGGAGGAACTGGCCCAGGCCGTCCGGGCGGCCGCCGCGGGCCGCTCGGCGCTGGCACCGAGCGTCGCCGACCGGCTGCTGGAACGGATGCGGACGCCGTCGGCGGCGCTCAGCGCGCGGGAGACCGAGGTGCTGGGGCTGGTCGCGGACGGGCTGACCAACCAGCAGATCAGCCAGCGACTGCACCTGAGCCAGGCCACGGTGAAGTCCCATCTGGTGCACGTCTACACCAAGTTGGCGGTGGACTCGCGGACGGCGGCGGTGCGGGCGGCGCGCGGGCGGGGGCTGATCCGC
This sequence comes from Kitasatospora sp. NPDC056731, assembly GCF_040687675.1. NCBI lineage: Bacteria > Bacillati > Actinomycetota > Actinomycetes > Kitasatosporales > Streptomycetaceae > Kitasatospora > Kitasatospora sp. NPDC056731. Next base: position 20,299 of record NZ_JBFBNR010000063.1, on the reverse strand, counting down.
TGAGCGTAGGGTGGGCCGGGTCCGAACCGTATCCCGGAGTGGAGGACCCCGATGGCCGTGCGTCTCGATGAACTTTCCGTGCCGGTGATCGGCGCGCCGATGGCGGGCGGGGCGTCCACCCCGGAGCTGGTGGCGGCGGTGAACCGGGCCGGCGGGCTGGGGTTCCTCGCCGCCGGGTACCGGAGCGCCGCCGCGATGGCCGAACAGGCCGCGCTGGTAAGGGAGTTGACCGGTGGGCCGTTCGGCGTGAACCTGTTCGTCCCGGCCCCGCCCGGCGATCCGGCGGCCGTCGCCGCCTACCGGGAACGGCTGCGGCCCGAGGCCGAGCGGTGGGGCGTGGCGCTGCCCGAGGAGATCGGGCCGGACCGGGACGACTGGGAGGCCAAGCTTGCCGTGCTGCTGGCGGACCCGGTCCCGGTGGTCTCGTACACCTTCGGCCTGCCGACGCCGCAGGAGGCGGCGGCGGTCCGCGCGGCCGGGTCGTTCCAGGTCGGCACCGTCACCACGCCCGCGGAGGCGCGGGCGGCGGAGGCGGTCGGGATGGACGCGCTGTGCGTGCAGGGCCCGGAGGCCGGCGGGCACCGCGCCACCCACCGGATCGGGGACGAGCCCGGCGACGTCCCGCTGCTGGAGCTGCTGCCCGCCGTCCGGGCGGTGACGGCGCTGCCGCTGATCGCGGCCGGCGGGCTGGGCGACGGACCGGCGGTGGCGGCGGCGCTGCGGGCCGGGGCGGCGGCGGTGCAGCTGGGGACGGCCCTGCTGCGCGCCGACGAGTCCGGCACCTCGGCCGCGCACCGGGCGGCGCTCACCGAACTCCCGGAGACGGCCGTCACCCGGGCCTTCACCGGCCGCCCGGCCCGCGGTCTGCGCAACGCCTTCATCGACCGCCACGGCCCGTACGCCCCGCCCGCCTACCCCGAGGTGCACCACCTCACCCAGCCGCTGCGCGCCGCCGCGACCCGCCGCGCCGACCTCCAGTCCATGCACCTCTGGGCCGGCACCGCTCACCGCAAGACCCGCACGGGCCCGGCGGCGGACCTGATCGCGGAGCTGTGGCGGTCCGCGCGGGGGTAGTGCGCCCGGCGCGCGCGAGGTCGGGGCGTGTTGTCCCTCGCAGGGGTGGATTAGGTCGGAAAGCGCGCGGTAACGTATAAGGGACAACTTAATTTTGCCCCATGTGGGAGATCACACTCGTTGGTCCAGTGAACGACTGGTTCCTGGACATCTGCGTCAAGGATCCGGACACCGCCAACCAGATTGCTGACGCGGTCACGCTGCTCGCCCGGAGAGGGCCGCTGCTCAGGCGCCCGATGGTCGACAGGATCCAGGGGAGCAAACTGCACAACCTCAAGGAACTCAGGCCTGGCTCGGCCGGGCAGTCCGAGATTCGGATGCTCTTCGTCTTCGACACCGAGCGGGAGGCGATCATCCTGGTCGCCGGCGACAAGAACGGGGAGTGGTCCCGTTGGTACGACGTCAACATCCCGCTGGCAGAGGCCCGCTATGAGCAGTACGTCAACGAGAAGGACGAGGGAGCGCGCGCATGAAAGGCCGTAGTTGGACCGAGGTGTGGGCCGAGGCACAGCGTCTCAACCCCGCGTTGGCGACGCCGGAGGCGGAGGCTGAGCGGGCGCGGATCCGGCAGGAGACGCTGGCGCGGATCCGTGGGTACGAGCTGGCCGAGCTGCGGAAGGCGGCCGGGCTGACGCAGAAGGAGGTGGCCGCGCTGATGGGGGTGAGTCAGGCGCGGGTGTCGCAGATCGAGCACGGGCAGGTGGACAGCCTGGACAACCTGAGGGCGTACGCCGCCGCGATCGGCGGGGAGGTCGAGGTGGCCGTCCGGCAGGGGGAGCGGACGATCAAGGTGGCTTGATCGTCCGCCCGGTTCGAACGGGTTCAGTCCAGCAGGCTCGCCATCCAGGATTCGATGGCGGGGGCGGTGCGGGGGAGGGCGTGGGACATGAGGTGGGCGCCGTCGGGGGTGATGACGAGGTCGTCCTCGATGCGGATGCCGAGGCCGCGGAGTTCGAGGGGGAGGGTTTCGTCGTCGGGCTGGAGGTAGAGGCCGGGTTCGACGGTGAGGACCATGCCGGCTTCCAGGGTGCCGTCGAGGTAGCGGTCGGCGCGGGCCCGGGCGCAGTCGTGGTAGTCGAGGCCGAGCATGTGGCCGCTGCCGCAGAGGGTGTAGCGGCGGTGGAGGCCGTTGTCCTCGGCGAGGGACTGTTCGGCGGGGATGCGCAGGACGCCCCAGTCGGCGAGGCCTTCGGCGATGACCCGCATGGCGGCGTTGTGGAAGTCGCGGAAGCGGGCGCCGGGTCGTAGCGCGGCGATGCCGGCGCTCTGGGCGGCGAGGACGAGGTCGTAGGCCTGCCGTTGGATGGGGGTGAAGGTGCCGCTGAGCGGGAGGGTGCGGGTGATGTCGGCGGCGTAGAGGGTGTCGGTTTCGACGCCGGCGTCCAGCAGGAGCAGGGAGTTCGGGTCGAGGGCGCCGTCGTTGCGGATCCAGTGCAGGACGCAGGCGTGGGCGCCGGAGGCGGCGATGGTGGTGTAGCTGGTGCCGTTGCCTTCGGCGCGGGCGCGCAGGTCGAAGACGCCCTCGATCCAGCGTTCGCCGCGGGGGTGGCGCAGGGCGGTGGGCAGGGCGCGGACGACGTCCTGGAAGCCGGTGACGGTGTGGTCGACGGCGAGTTGTAGCTGGTCGATCTCCCAGGTGTCCTTGACCAGGCGCAACTCGGCGAGGACGGCGTCGAGTTCGCCGTCCCGTGCGGTGTGGGCGCCGGGGCGTCCGGTGCTTTCGTCGACGAGGGGGTCGGTGCCGGCGAGGACGCGGGTGGGCGGTTGGGGGCCGGTGAGGAGTTTGTCGAGGTCGTCGAGGTGTTCGGTGCGCAGTCCGGTGAGTGCGGCGGCTTCGGCGAGGTCGGGGCGGCGGCCGACCCAGAACTCGCCGTAGCGGCGGTCGCGGTAGAACTCGGCGCCGTTGGCGTGCCCCCCGCGGGGGGAGCGGGGGCGCAGGTGGAGGACCGGCTCGTGGCCGTGGGGGCCGGTCGGTTCGAGGACGAGGACGTGGTCGGCCTGGTCCTCGCCGGTGAGGCCGGTGAGCCAGGCGTAGGCGCTGTGCGGGCGGAAGCGGTGGTCGAGGTCGTTGCAGCGGACCTTCAGCCGGCCGGCGGGGACGATCAGCCGTTCGCCGGGGAAGGCGGCGGAGAGGCGGGCGTGGCGGCCGGGGAGGCGGTCGTGGCCGGGGGCGCGCTGGTCGGCGGGGAGGGGGGTGGCGGCCCAGCGGGTGCCCATGAAGGCGTCGAGGGCGGGGGAGACGGGGAGGTCGTGGCTCCCGGTGTTGAGGCCGGTCTGGCGGTGGGTCACCGGTGAACTCCTAGGCGTGGCGGTGGTGGTGTGGCCCGGACACAGCTCGGTAACGGGGGGCGTCACCTCTTGTGCAGTGCAATTTCACATTACTATGTTACGGGTCACACCGCGGAGTGGCCGGGCCTTGACGGTCGCCCTCCCGGTCGGGCCCCGGATCCCTGCCGGGGTGGATCACGGGCTTCACGGCAGGCCCCCCACAGCGGAGTTGCACATGACCAGGCGCACCCACGCCGCCCTCGCGGCGGCCCTCGCGGCGACCCTCACCCTCGGCCTCGGGGCCTGCAAGAACGACAAGAGCGACAGCGGCAGTGACGCCGCGCCTTCCAGCGGCCAGGGCCAGGGCCCGGGCGCCGCGTCCGGTTCGGTCATCGGCGGAACCCCGGCCAAGGGCGGCACCCTCAACGTCCTGACCAACCAGGACTTCGCCCACCTCGACCCGGCCCGCAACTGGACCGTGCCGCACATGGACTTCGGCACCCGGCTGATCTACCGCACCCTGACCACCTTCAAGTCCGAGCCGGGTGCGGCGGGCAGCGAGATCGTCCCGGACCTCGCCACCGACCTCGGCAAGTCCTCCGACGGCGGCAAGGTGTGGACCTTCACGCTCAAGGAAGGCCTCAAGTACGAGGACGGCACCCCGATCAAGTCCGCCGACATCAAGTACAACGTCGAGCGGTCCTTCTCCCCCGACCTCACCGGCGGCCCCGACTACGCCGTCCAGTACCTGGCCGGCGGCGAGAACTACAAGGGCCCGCTCACCGGCGAGCACCTGGCGAGCATCGAGACCCCGGACGACCGGACCATCGTCTTCCACCTCAAGCGCCCGGTCGCCGAGTTCTCGGACACCGTCACCCTCCCGACCTTCTCCCCGGTGCCGCAGTCCCAGGAGAAGGGCACCCAGTACGACTCGCGGCCGTTCTCCTCCGGCCCGTACAAGATCGACACGTACGACCGGGGCAAGCAGCTGGTGCTGGTCCGCAACACCAACTGGGACCAGTCCACCGATACCGTCCGCAAGGCGTACCCGGACAGGATCGTGGTCACCCAGGGCATCAAGGGCGGCCAGGCCGACGACCGGATCATCGCCAGCGACGGCGCCGACGCCAACGCGATCGAGATGCCGTGGATGGCCCACGAGTCCGTCTCCAAGGTGCTGACCAAGCCGGACGTCAAGGCCCGCATGGCGGCCGAGCAGACCGGCTGTACGGACATGCTGTACCTGAACACCTCCAAGGCGCCCTTCGACGACCCGAAGGTGCGCGAGGCGATGATGTGGGCGGTCGACCGCGAGGCGCAGGTGACGGCCTTCGGCGGCCCGGCGATGGCCGACGTGGCCACCTCCTACCTCCCGCCGTCGCTGACCGGCGGCACCAAGGCGGACCCGCTGAGGATCCCGGCCGCCGGCGACCCGGAGAAGGCCAAGGACCTGCTGAAGGAGGCCGGCAAGACCGGCCTCAAGGTGTCGATCACCGTCTCCCTGGGCGACAAGACCCGCGCCGAGACGATCCAGCAGTCGCTGGCCAAGGCCGGCGTTCAGGTCACCGTGAACACCGTCGACCCGTCCGCCTTCACCGACACGCTCGGCGACACCAAGAACGCCCCCGAGCTGACCATCAACGGCTGGTGCCCGGACTACCCGTCCGGCGCGACCTTCCTCCCGTTCATCTTCGACGGACGGACCATCAAGGAGAAGGGCAACCAGGGCAACTACAGCCAGTTCCGTGACCAGGCCACCATGGACCGGATGGACCAGATCGCGGCCATGACGGACGTCAACGAGGCCAACAAGGCCTGGCAGCAGCTGGACGAGGACCTGCTGAAGAAGGCCCCGGCCGTCCCGCTGATGTGGCAGCGCCGCCCGCTGCTGGCCGGTACCAACGTGGCCGGCGCGTTCGGAAACTCCGGCTACGCCGGCATGATCGACCTGGCCGTGGTCGGCCTCAAGGACCCCTCCAAGGGCAAGGGCTGAGGGGTCGTCGGCGATGAGTACAACCACTGAGCCCGCCGCCGTGGACTCCACGGCGGCGGGCCCCGCGAAGGCCACCGGGCGCGGCCCGTGGCGGCTGGTCTGGGACCAGCTGTGGGCCAGGGGATCGGCCCGCTTCGGTCTGATCACGGTCGGCGCCTTGCTGCTGGCGGCCGCCTTGGCCGGCCCGCTGAGCTCGCTCGGCGGCTGGTCACCCGAGGAGTTCGACAAGCGCGCCATCGACCCGTACCTGGGCGGCATGCCCCGGGGCGACTTCGGCGGCATCAGTGCCCGGCACTGGCTGGGCGTCGAGCCGATCACCGGGCGTGACCTGTTCGCCCGCGTCCTGCACGGCGGGCAGGTCTCGCTGCTGATCGCATTCACCGCGACCGCCGTCGTCGTCATCACCGGCACCCTGGCCGGTATCGCGGCCGGCTACTTCGGCGGCCGGACGGACACCCTGCTGTCCCGGCTGATGGACCTCACCATGTCCTTCCCGTCGCTGATCTTCATGATCGCGATGATGTCGGTGGCCAAGGACGTCAACCGGATCCTGCTGATCACCCTGGTGATCGGCCTGTTCACCTGGCCCGGCATCGCCCGCGTGGTGCGCGGCCAGACCCTCTCGCTCAAGCACCGTGAGTACGTCGAGGCCGCCAAGGTCGGCGGCGCCCGCTCCTGGCGGATCCTCACCCGGGAGATCCTGCCCAACGTCTCCGGCCCGATCATCGCCTACACCACGCTGCTCATCCCCGGCATGATCGCCACCGAGGCCGCGCTCAGTTACCTCGGCGTGGGCGTCCGCCCGCCGACCTCCTCCTGGGGCCAGATGATCGCGGAGAGCATCGTCCACTACGAGACCGACCCGACGTACTTCCTGATCCCTACGGCTTTCCTGTTCCTCGCCGTGCTCGCCTTCACCCTGCTCGGGGACGCGCTGCGCGACATCCTCGACCCCCGGGGAGGCCGGTCGTGATCCTCTACCTCGGCCGCCGACTGCTCGGCGTGGCGGGCATCCTGCTCGCCATCTGCGCCATCACCTTCACCATCTTCTACCTGTTGCCGAACGACCCGGCGGCGGCGGCCTGCGGCAAGACCTGCAGCCCGGAGCGGCTCGCCGACGTCAAGGCGGCGATGGGCCTGAACAAGCCGATCTGGGAACAGTTCCTCGCCTACCTGGGCGGCATCTTCGCCGGCCGCGACTACGGCAGCGGCCCGAGCGCCGTGCACTGCGGCTTCCCGTGCTTCGGCTACTCGTACGAGTACGGGCTGCCGGTCTGGGACCTGCTCGTCGACCGCCTGCCGGTGTCCATCTCGCTCGCCGTCGGCGCGGCCGTGCTCTGGCTGGTCCTCGGCCTCGGCGCGGGCGTCACCTCGGCGCTGCGCAAGGGCAAGGCCTCCGACAAGACGCTGATGGTGCTCTCGGTCGGCACCGCCTCGTTGCCGGTCTACTTCACCTCGATCATGCTGATCTGGGGTGTCGTTCGCACGGCTGGGCTGCTGCCCTACCCGGCCTACCACAAGTTCACCGAGAACCCCTTCGAGTGGGCCTCCAACCTGCTGCTGCCGTGGATCGCCCTGGCCCTGCTGTACGCGGCCATGTACGCCCGGCAGAGCCGCAACTCGATGATCGAGACCATGGCCGAGCCGTACATCCGCACCGCCCGCGCCAAGGGCCTGCCGCCGCGGACGGTCACGGTCAAGCACGGGCTGCGCGCCGGGGTGACGCCGATCCTCACGATCTTCGGAATGGACCTCGGCGGCCTGCTGGCCGGCGCCGTCATCACCGAGTCCATCTTCGGCCTGCCCGGAGTCGGCCGGCTCTTCTACGACGCGCTGGGTCGTTCCGACCAGCCCGTCATCCTCGGCGTCACCCTGCTCGCGGCCTTCTTCATCGTCGCGGCGAACCTGCTGGTCGACCTGCTCTACGCGTACGTCGACCCGAGAGTGAGGTACTGATGACTCTGTTGGAGGTCGACGACCTCAGGGTCTCCTTCGACACGCCCCGGGGCGTCGTCCGGGCGGTGGACGGCATCTCCTTCGCCGTCGAGGCCGGGCGGACCCTCGGCCTGGTCGGCGAGTCCGGCAGCGGCAAGTCCGTCACCTCGCTCGCCGTCATGGGCCTGCACCGCGGCGCCGCCGTCACCGGCTCGATCCGGCTCGACGGGATGGAGCTCAACGGGCTCGGTGAACGGGCGTTGGGCGCCGTCCGGGGCCGCCGGATCGCGATGATCTTCCAGGACCCGCTGTCCAGCCTGCACCCCTTCTACACCGTCGGCGAGCAGATCGCCGAGCACTACCGGGTGCACTTCAAGGCCAACCGCAGGGCGGGCCGCGCGCGGGCGCTCGAAATGCTGGCCGAGGTCGGCATCCCAGAGCCGGCCCGGCGGGTCGACGAGTACCCGCACCAGTTCTCCGGCGGCATGCGCCAGCGCGTCATGATCGCCATGGCCCTCGCCTGCGAGCCCGAACTGCTGATCGCCGACGAGCCCACCACGGCCCTCGACGTCACCGTCCAGGCGCAGATCCTCGACCTGATCGCCCGCATCCAGCAGGAGCGCGGCCTCGGCGTCGTCATGATCACCCACGACCTCGGCGTGGTCGCCCGGGTCGCCCACGAGGTGCTGGTCATGTACGGCGGCCGGGCCGCCGAACAGGCCTCGGTGGACCGGCTGTTCGCCACCCCCGGGCACCCGTACACCCGCGGCCTGCTGGACTCGCTGCCGCGCCTGGACGACACCGACGACGCCCCGCTGCGGGCCATCCCCGGCAGCCCGCCGTCGCTGATCGCCCCCGCCCCCGGCTGCTCCTTCGCCCCGCGCTGCGCCCGCACCGACGCCGCCACCGCCGAGGAACACGCCCGCTGCCTGGCCGAACGACCCGAGCTCGGCCCGCTCGCCCCCGGCCACCAGGCCGCCTGCCACCTGCCGCTGGTGCCGGAAGGAGCCCGGCCATGACCGAAACCCTGTTGTCCGTAAGGGACTTGGTGAAGACCTTCCCCGGTCGACGAGGGCGCACCGGCCGCCCCGGCGCCCCGGTCCGCGCCGTCGACGGCGTCAGCTTCGACGTCGGCAAGGGCGAGACGCTCGGCCTGGTCGGCGAGTCCGGCTGCGGCAAGTCCACCACCGGGCGGATGATCGTCCGCCTGCTCGACCCGACCTCCGGCACCGTCACCTTCGACGGCACCGAGATCGGCGGGCTCTCCCAGGCCCGGCTCCGACCGCACCGGCGGCACCTGCAGATGGTCTTCCAGGACCCGTACTCCTCGCTCAACCCCCGGCAGACGGTGGCCCGGATCATCTCCGAGCCGCTGCTGCTCCAGGGGTTCGGCGCGGCCGACGCGCGCAGGCGGGCGGGCGAGCTGATGGAACTGGTCGGGCTGATCCCCGAGCAGATCGACCGCTACCCGCACGAGTTCTCCGGCGGCCAGGCGCAGCGCATCGGCATCGCCCGCTCGCTCGCCACCTCGCCGAAGCTGGTCATCGCCGACGAGCCGGTCTCCGCGCTCGACGTCTCCATCCAGGCCCAGGTGGTCAACCTGATGGAACGGCTCCAGCAGGAGCTCGGCCTGGCGTACGTGTTCATCGCGCACGACCTCTCGGTGGTCAAGCGGGTCTGCGACCGGGTGGCGGTGATGTACCTCGGGCGGATCGTCGAGATCGGCGACAAGGCCGAGGTGTACGGCAGCCCGGCGCACCCGTACACCAAGGCGCTGCTGTCCGCAGTTCCGCTGCCCGACCCGGCGGCTGAACGCGCGCGGGAGCGAATCGTGCTGCTCGGCGACCCGCCGAGCCCGGCGAACCCGCCGTCCGGCTGTTCCTTCCACCCGCGCTGCCCCAAGGCGCAGGAGATCTGCCGCACGGACCGTCCGCTGCTGCGGATCGCCGGGCCGGGCGGCCGGGAGGCGGCCTGCCACTTCCCGGAGGCCTGATTCCCGGAGGCCTTCGCGGGCCTTCTCTGGCCTTCGCGGGCCTTCATGAGCCGGCTGAGGCCGGCTGACCAGAGCCGCCGTACCGCCCAGTTGCCCCCACGCCGGGCGGTACGGCACCCAACGGGCGAGGGACGCGATCCCTCGCCGCAGACGCCCGGTCGGGCGCGGCGGGGAACCTCACGAGGGCCGCGTCCGACCGGGTTCCACCGTTTTCACGGTCCGGACGGCCCGCCCGCCTCGCCCGCCGTGCCCGGCAGCAGCCGGCGCGGGCCGGGCCCCTCGGCGGCCAGTTCGTCCCCGGGGTTGAGCACCCGGCAGCGGCGCAGCGACACGCAGCCGCAGCCGATGCAGCCGGTCAGCTCCTCCTCCAGCCGCTCCAACTCGGCCCGCCGGGCGCGCAGTTGTTCGGCCCAGCGCCGCGAGATGCGGTCCCAGTCGTGCTTGCCCGGCATCCGGTCCTCGGGGAGTCCGGTGAACACCTCGGCCACCTCGGAGAGCGGGATGCCGAGCCGTTTGGCGACCAGGATGAGCGAGATCCGGCGCAGCACGTGCCGCCGGTAGCGGCGCTGGTTGCCCGGCGACCGTTCGGAGGAGATCAGCCCCTGGTCCTCGTAGAAGCGCACCGCCGAGGTGGCGATCCCGGCCCGCCGGGCCACCTCGCCGACGCTCAGCAGGTCGACCGGTGCGGTGTCCATGCCTGCTCCTCGACTCCTTGACTCCTTGACTTCAAGTCCTGTTGAAGATCAAGCGTACCGGACGTGGTCGGATCATTCGCTGCGCGGAGCGATACCACCCCTGCCGAGCAGGACAGTTACCCCCTGGAGTCGGCGCCGAACGGCCTCGCCGGAGGTCGGCGTGAACCGTCCTCCGGGCGCGGTGAGGCCGATGAGCCGGCCCCGGGCCCCTTTTCGTCGGGGGGCCCGGGGCCTTCGCTGTGGGTTCCTACGAGGCCGGGCCGACCCGGACGGTGGTGATCCGCCCGCCCTGGGACTCCCGGACGACCTCGATCCTGGTGTTGGTGTCCGGCACCTTCACCGCGAGCTGCGGGAGGGCCGGGTCGGTGTACGTGCCGGTGTGGTCGTTGAAGACCGGGACGGCCGGCTCGGACGGGATCCGCACCGCGACGCCGCCCTTGTGCAGGGTGAACGCCGTGGTCGGCCTGAGCGAGAACGGCGCGTCGTAGGTCTGCGCCCGCCCGTTGACCAGGGTGCCGTCGGCGAAGCGGACCGCCGCCGGGTGGGCGTCGATCGGCAGGATCAGCCCGCCGCCGGGGTGGTCCTTGGTGTTGTTGTCGCCGTACGCGGTGTCCCACAGCCAGAGCAGGACGCCCTCCTGGTACGGGTAGGTGTCGACGACGTCGGCCTTGCCCGCGACGCCGGTGTACCCGAAGTTGTACGGGCCGGTCTTCAGGAACGCGCCGTAGCCGGTGTAGCGGCGGTTCTCGGCGAGGTAGGCGCGCGGGTGCTGCTTGACGGCGGTGCGGCCGGTGATGACGGTGAAGCCGGTGGCGGTCCAGCCGTTGGCGCCGTTCTCGGCGCCGTCGGCGAAGAGCTCGGTGCCGCCGGCGGTGATCTTCACGGCGTCGACGAGCACGCCCCGGCCGTGGGTGTTGCCGTCGGAGGTGGCGTGGAAGCGCAGCCGGACCTGCTGGCCCAGGTAGCCGTCCAGCGGGAGGTGCAGCTTCCGGTAGGTGCCCGAACTGCCGCTGAGCCCCGGAGTGTTTGCGCTGGTGTTACCGATCGGCGCGCCGTCGACGGTGCCGCCCAGGGCCGTCCAGTGCTTGCCCTGGTCGGTGGAGGCCTCGACGGTGAGGAAGTCGTAGTCCTGCTCGGTGTCGTACCAGGTGGCGGCGTCCAGGGCGGCCGGGCCGGTGGCGGTGCGCAGGTCGACGTCCCGGCTGAGCGAGTTGTCGAGGTTGTCGCCGGTGTCGCTCCACCACTGCCTGGCGCCCTCGTACGGGTCGGCGAGGTCGGTGCTGGTGGTGCTGTCCGGCAGGTGGACGAGCAGCGCCTGGGCCTGGTCGGTGTTGTAGCCGCTCACCCCGAGGGCGTGGCTGGACCGGGTGGCGGCCTGCGCCTCGTCGTAGTCGAGCCAGCCGAACTGGAGCTTGCTCCAGGCGTCGAGGTCGCCCGGGTAGCCGCCGGTGGTGTTCGGCCCCTTGCCCAGGTAGGAGCCGGAGGACATCAGCGACCAGAAGTTGACGCTGTTGTCGCCGCCGTTGGTGCTGTACAGGTCGGGCAGGCCGAGGTTGTGGCCGTACTCGTGGGCGAACAGGCCGACGCCGCTGTTCTCGCCGGCCTGGACGTAGTCGTAGACGTAGAGGCCGGTGTCGCCGACCGGCGCGCCGCCGATCTTGTTGCCCTCCGGTCCGGTCCGGCCGGTCGCGTCGGGGAAGGTCCAACTGCGGTGCGCCCACAGCGCGTCGGCGCCCTGGGCGCCGCCGCCCCAGGTCTCGTCGACGCCGGCGTGCACCACGATGACGTTGTCGAGGTAGCCGTCGGGCTGGTTGAACTCGCCGGTCTTGGTGTGGTCGTAGCGGTCGTAGACGTCGTACTGGGCGAGCTGCGCCTTGATGTCGGCCACGCTGCGGCCCTTGGCGATCTCGCCGTCGTACCAGGCCTTGACGGCGTCCCGGATGAACTCCTGCCCCTGGGTCCAGGCGCCGGAGCCCTGCGGGCCCTTGTTGCTGCCGTAGCGGGCCTCGTTGTACGGGACGGTGACCCAGTCGCTGACGGTGCCCTGGACGTCGTAGCGGCCGGAGGACTGGGTGCGGTAGTAGTTGCGCATGGACACGGTGCCGGGCGTGTCGTCGAAGAACATCTTCTGGTAGTAGTCGCGGCTGAAGTCCGGCTCCCACAGCGTGTGGTTGTCGCCCTTGCCCGGCTTGGGGATCTGGTCGTGGCGCGGGCCGGGGGTGCCGCCGTAGCGGGGCTGGCCGTTGTACTGGGTGGTGTTGTCGACCTCGTCGCCGAACTGGGCGAGGATCACGAAGACCTTGTCGGTGCGCTGGTGCGCCAGTTGGACGTAGTCGTTGCCGACCTTCACCTTGGCGGGGGCCCGCTTGCCGGCGGTCTTGGCGACGGCGCCCTGGTTGAGTTGCTCCAGGGCCTTGGTGCGGAGCGCCTGGCGCTCGCGCTCCTGGGGGGCGAGCGGTGCGGGCGGGGCTTCGGCGCCCTGCTCCGCGGGGGCGGCGGCGATCGTGGCGGGGGCAGGGGGAGCGGCCTGGGCGGGGGTGCCCAGCAGGGTGGCGGCTATCGCGCTCGTGGTGAGCGCGGCCGCGAGAGCGGCGGACAGTCTGCGCAACTGACCGGTCCTTTCCGGGGGATGGGGTCTCGGGCTTCCGGGCTTCCGGATGGTCCGGGTGGGAGTAATCGTTCGGCGAAGCGCAGGTAATATTTCACATGTCACGGGTCACGTGGAAGAGGTGCGGGCAAGGCGAAGGGCGCCGCACCACCGGTGCGACGCCCCTGTCCGGGATCCGGCGGCTCAGCCCAAGGACGCCCGCAGGAAGGCGAGTTCGGCTTGGGTGACCTGCTCGTTCACCCCGCCCGGGGTCATGTGGGTGACGCCCGGCAGCGGCAGCACGCTGTGCGGGCGGCCGGCCTTGGTGAGCGCCTCGGAGAGCAGCAGGGTGTGCGAGGGGTGGACGTTGTCGTCGGCCAGCCCGTGGATCAGCAGCAGCGGCCGGGTCAGCCCGGGCGCGTCGGTGACCAGGCAGTCGTCGGCGTAGCCCTCCGGGTTGTCCTGCGGCAGCGCGAGGTAGCGCTCGGTGTACGCGGTGTCGTAGTGCCGGAAGTCGGTGGGCGGGGCGCCCGCGCAGGCGGCGTGGAAGACGTCCGGGCGGCGCAGCACGGCGAGCGCCGCGAAGTACCCGCCGTACGACCAGCCGCGCACGCCGACCCGGCCGAGGTCAAGGTCGGGGTGCTGTCCGGCGAGCGCCTGCAGGGCGTTCACCTGGTCGTCCAGCGCCACCTGGGAGAAGCGGCGGAAGATCGCCCGGGTGAACTCCGGCGAGACGAACGGGGTGCCGCGGTTGTCGGTGGTGACGACGGCGAAGCCCTGGTCGGCCCACCACTGGCGGAGCTGCCAGCGGCGCGGCTCGGCCGCCACGGCCTGGAAGCCGGGCCCGCCGTAGACGTCCAGCAGCACCGGCAGCCGGCGGCCGGGGACGTGGTTGCGCGGGTACACCACGGCGGTGGGCAGGCCGAGTTCGGTGACCCGGGCGAGCCGTGGCCGCACCCGGTAGGGCAGGGCGGCGCTCAGGTCGGTGAGCGGCAGCGCGGGGCCGTCGGGCGAGGCGTCGAGCGCCCCGCCGAACGAGCCGTCGCGCAGCAGTCGGCGCCGGATGCCGTCGGCGTCGGCGGTGGTGAGCAGCAGGGTGCGGCCGGCGGCGAGTGCGGAGTGCACGCCGGGGCCGGTGGTGACGGGTTCGGGTGCGCCGCCGTCCGGGTCGACCAGGTGGACGTACTGGTCGGCCGGGTCGCCCTGGCCGGTCTCGCAGAGCAGCCGGCCGTCCAGGTGCCCGACCACCCGGCGGATCTGGAGCCCGGTGGTGTCCAGCGGCTTGCCGTCCAGGGCGAGGCCGCGGGCCTGCGGGGTGTCGTGGGCGGTGAGCAGCCGGCCGTCGGCCAGCCGGGCGGGGGTGCCGGGCAGGTCGTCGACCCAGAACTCGTCGGTGGTGCGGGAGAGTTCGCGGGTCTCGCCGGTGGCCGGGTCGGCGGTCAGCAGCAGGACGTGCTGCTGGAGCCGGTCGGCGACGGTGAGCAGCAGTTCCTGGTCGGAGGCCCAGGTGGCGGCGCAGAGGTACGGGAACGCGGCGGCGTCCCAGCGGAGCCGTACCCGGCTGCGGTCGAGGCCGAGGACCCAGAGCTGGACGTCCGCGTTGGGGCCGCCGGCCTGCGGGTAGGCGAAGTCCTCGGCGGGCTCGCCGGGGTGGGCGGGGTCGGCGAAGTAGCGCCGGGGGAGGGCGGATTCGTCCACCCGGGCGGCCAGCAGCGCGCCGCCGTCGGGGCGCCACCAGTGGCCGCGGGAGCGGCCGAGCTCCTCGGCGGCGGCGAACTCGGCGACGCCCCAGCGGGCGCCGTCGGCGGGGGAGAGCGGTTCGAGGTCGGGGGTGACGTACAGGGCGTCGTCGGCGACGTAGACGACGCGTTCGCCGGCGGCGTCCGGCCGGGGGTCGAACGCGGGCCCGGCGACGGGCAGTTCGGTGCCGGCGCCGGTGGCGGTGTCGATCCGGAACAGTCGGCCGTCGAGGACGAGGACGGCGGTCGCGAGGTCGGCGGTGGCCGCGTACGTGCCGATGCCGGCGGCGACCAGGCGGGTGCGTTCGCGCAGCCGTCGTTCGACGGCGGGCAGGTCGTCGCGGCGGCCGGTGCGCCCGGGGGCGAGGACGGCCGGGTCGGCGACCAGTCGTTCCTCGCCGGTGGCGGTGTCGAGCAGGTGCAGGCGGTCGACCGGATCCTCGGAACCGGTCGAGCGGAGCAGCAGTAGCCGGGTACCGTCCTCGGCGAGGGTGAACGCGCGCGGCGCACCGAAGGTGAACCGGCCGGTGCGGGCGCTGAGCGACAGGAAGGGGTCGGTGATGGTCACGGCCCGATCGTCGTATCGGAGCGCGCCACCCGACCAGTACCCTGTCATGTGAAATGTCACACACCACAATGGGGAGGATGCCGTGATCGAGGACCTGTGGACCGTCGAACCCCCGGCCCCGCTGCCCGCGGCCGACGGGCTGTTCGGCATCTCGCCGGACGCGGCGCACCTGAACCACGGTTCGTACGGCGCGGTGCCCGTCCCCGTGCAGCGGGCGCAGCAGCGGCTGCGCGCCGAACACGAGCTGGACCCGGACGGCTTCTTCGCCGACCTGCCGGCCCGGGTCGGCGCGGCGCGGACCAGGATCGCCGCCGACCTGGCCGTCGACCCAGGCCGGCTCGCCCTGGTCTCCAACGTCACCGAGGCGGTCGCGATCGCCCTGGACACCATCCCGTTCGCGCCCGGCGACCGGATCCTGGTCACCGACCACGGTTACGGCGTGGTCACCCGGGCCGCCGAGCGCCGGGCCGCCGAGACCGGCGCCGAGGTGGTCGAGGTCGAACTGCCGCTGGACACCCCCGACGAGCAGGCCGTCCGGGAGGCGGTGCTCGCCGCCGTCGACGAGCGCGTCACCGTCGCGGTGCTGGACCAGATCACCTCGCCCACCGCCCGCCTGATCGCCGGCCCGGGCCTGCTCGCCGACCTGCGCGAGCGCGGCGTGACCACCGTCGTGGACGGCGCCCACGCCCCTGGCATGCTGCCCGCCCCGGTCGACCCGAACGCCGACTTCTGGTTCGGCAACCTGCACAAGTGGGCCTTCGCCCCGCGCGGCACCGGCGTGCTCGCCGTCCGCCCGGAGTGGGTGGACCGGGTACGCCCGCTGACCTTCTCCTGGGAGCACGACCGGGGCTTCCCGTGGAACGTCGAATGGCGCGGCACCTGCGACTACACGGGCTGGCTCGCCGCCCCGGCCGGCTTCGAGCTGCTGCGCGAGCTCGGCCCCGAGGCGGTGGCCGCGCACAACGCCGCGCTCGCCGGGTACGGCCAGCGGGTGCTCGCCGAGCGGGCCGGCCTGGCGCCGCTGCCCGCGACGCCCGGGGTCTGGATGCGCTCCGTCCGGCTGCCGGCCGGGTGCGTCGAGGCGGAGCAGGACGTGAAACCGCTGCGGGACGAGGTCTGGCAGCGGCTCGGCACCCGGATCGCGATCCGCCCGTGGGCCGGCGGCGGGGTGCTGCGGGTCAGCGCGCAGCTGTACAACCGGCCGCGGGAGTACGAGCGGCTGGCGGACGGGCTGGCCGACCTGCTGAAGGGCTGACCGGCGCGCGGGGGCCGGCCTGCACACGCGGCTACTCCGGGCCGGCCCGTTCGGAGCTGCCTCGGTCGGAGCTGCCCCGGTCGGATCCGGCCCGCTCGGAGCTGGCCCGCAGCTCGGCGAGCAGCAGGTTCTGGTCGGCGAGCAGCCCGGTGAGGATCCGCCGGGCCGCTCGCAGCAGGTCGGCGACGTCGCCGCCGGCCAGCGCGTACACCACCGTGCTGCCCTCTCGGGTGGCGGTGACGATGCCGGACCGGCGCAGTACCGCGAGCTGCTGGGAGAGGCTGGAGGGTTCGACCTCCAGCTCGGCGAGCAGCCCACGGACGGGCGTCGGTCCGGCCTGGAGCAGTTCCAGCACCCGGATCCGGACGGGATGGCCGAGCATCCGGAAGAACTCGGCCTTGGCCTGGTAGAGCGCTACCGCCACGAGTCCCCCCTTCCCTGGTGTCGGTCCGCTCAGATCTCCAGCGAGAGTTCGATCCGCTTGAGCTGGTGGCGGGCCATCGCGAGGTTGGAGCGGCCGCGGTTGAGCGCCAGGAAGAGGAAGAGGCCGCGCCCGGTGGGCGTGGTGATCGGTCGGACCAGGTGGTACTGGTTGGTGAGGCTGATCAGGATGTCCTCGATCTCGTTGTCGTGCAGGTTGAGCATCTCCATCGCCCGCATCTTGGCGCGGACCACGTCGGTGTTCCCGGCGGCGGCGACGTTGAGGTCCAGTTCGCCGCCGTCGCCGAGGCTGCCGAGCGCCATGCCGCTGCCGTAGTCGACCAGGGCGACGCCGATCGCGCCGTCGATCCCCATGGCCTCTTTGAGGGACGTCTCCAGGTTCGCCATCGTCGGTGTCCTCCCGTGAGTTGGTGGCGGTGGCTCCGCCGTGGCAACGACGGTAGGGAGACCGGCGGCCGTCCACCGGGGATGACCGGAGACGTCCGAAGCTGGTCGGACTCTGATCACTTGAAGATGTTTGCAACTATGGATGTGAGAGGGAAGCGATCCCGGAATGATCCAGTGGCCGATCCTGCGGCCGATCCCGACGCAGGGAAGCCGCGGGGAAAGCCGTACGGAAGCCCTACGGAAGCCGCATGGAAAGTCGCACGGAAAAACGGTGCTATCGATGTCAGTGCCGCCGGGTAACCTCTCGCTGAGATGCGAGATCACACCAACCACACCCGGACGGCGATGAACACCCCTGAGCCCCAGCCCCACGACGACCAGGAGCTCAGCCCCGCCGAGGCGTACGCGGCCAGCCGCCGCCGGGCCAAGGAACAGGCGACCGCGCTCCACGGCTTCCAGCAGCTGTACGACTTCCCGCTGGACGACTTCCAACTGGAGGCCTGCGAGGCACTGGAGGCCGGCTCGGGCGTCCTGGTCGCCGCGCCCACCGGCTCGGGCAAGACCATCGTCGGCGAGTTCGCCGTGCACCTGGCCCTCCTGGGCGGCCGCAAGTGCTTCTACACCACGCCCATCAAGGCGCTGTCCAACCAGAAGTACGGCGACCTGGTCAAGCGCTACGGCGCCGCCAAGGTCGGTCTGCTCACCGGCGACAACACCGTCAACGGCGACGCCCCCGTGGTGGTCATGACCACCGAGGTGCTGCGCAACATGCTCTACGCGGGCTCCAGCACCCTCGACGGCCTCGGCTACGTCGTCATGGACGAGGTGCACTACCTCGCCGACCGCTTCCGCGGCGCCGTCTGGGAGGAGGTCATCATCCACCTCCCCGAGTCGGTCACCCTCGTCTCGCTCTCCGCGACCGTCTCCAACGCCGAGGAGTTCGGCGACTGGCTGGACACCGTGCGCGGCGGCACCCGGGTGATCGTCTCCGAGACCAGGCCCGTGCCGCTGTGGCAGCACGTGATGGCCGGCAACCGGATGTACGACCTGTTCGCCAACCCCGACCGGGACGGCCGCCCCAAGGACGGCCCGCGTAACCCCGGCAAGGCCGTCAACCCCGAGCTGGTCCGGCTCGCCCGCTCCGAGCTGGACCGCAACCCGCGCGACCGGTTCGGCCGCGGCCGGGGCCGCAGCATGCCCAACGGGCGCCCCGGCCGGGTCTGGACGCCGGGCCGGGTGGACGTCATCGACCGGCTCGACGCCGAGGGCCTGCTGCCCGCGATCACCTTCATCTTCAGCCGGGCCGGTTGCGAGGCCGCCGTCCAGCAGTGCCTCAGCTCCGGCCTGCGGCTCAACAAGGACGCCGACCGCGCCGTCGTCCGGGCCTTCGTCGAGGAGCGCTGCGCCGACATCCCCGACGAGGACCTGCACGTCCTCGGCTACTTCGAGTGGCTGGACGGGCTGGAGCGCGGCATCGCCGCCCACCACGCCGGGATGCTGCCGCGGTTCAAGGAGGTGGTCGAGGAACTGTTCGTGAAGGGCCTGGTCAAGGCCGTCTTCGCGACCGAGACCCTGGCGCTCGGCATCAACATGCCCGCCCGCTCGGTGGTCATGGAGAAGCTGGTCAAGTGGAACGGCGAGACCCACGCCGACATCACCCCCGGCGAGTACACGCAGCTCACCGGCCGGGCCGGGCGCCGAGGCATCGACGTCGAGGGCCACGCCGTGGTGCTCTGGCAGCGCGGCCTCGACCCGGAGGCGCTGGCCGGCCTGGCCGGCACCCGCACCTACCCGCTCAAGTCCTCGTTCCGGCCGTCCTACAACATGGCCGTCAACCTGGTCTCCCAGTTCGGCCGGCACCGCTCGCGCGAACTGCTGGAAACCTCCTTCGCCCAGTTCCAGGCCGACCGCTCGGTGGTCGGCATCGCCCGCCAGGTCCAGCGCAACGAAGAGGGGCTGGAGGGCTACCGCGAGTCGATGACCTGCCACCTCGGCGACTTCGACGCGTACATGGACCTGCGCCGCCGGCTCAAGGACCGGGAGAACGAACTCGCCCGCGAGGGCAGCGGCCAGCGCCGCGCGGCCGCCGTCGAGTCGATCGAGCAGCTCAAGCCGGGCGACGTCATCCACGTCCCCACCGGCAAGTTCGCCGGCCTCGCCCTGGTCCTCGACCCGGGCCTGCCGCCGGTCAGCCGCAACGGCCGGGTCGGCCGCCACCCCGACTTCCAGGACGGGCCCCGCCCGGTGGTGCTCACCGCCGAGCGGCAGGTCAAGCGGCTCGCCATGATCGACTTCCCGTACCCGGTCGCCGCCGTCGAGCGGGTACGCATCCCCAAGTCCTTCAACCCGCGCAGCCCGCAGTCCCGCCGGGACCTCGCCTCCGCGCTGCGCACCAAGGCCGGCCACCTCGAACCCGAGCGGTTCCGCCGGGGCCGCGCGGCCGCCGCCGACGACCAGGAGATCACCCGGCTGCGCACCGAACTGCGCCAGCACCCCTGCCACGGCTGCGACGAGCGCGAGGACCACGCCCGCTGGGCCGAGCGCTACCACCGCCTGCACCGCGACACCGAGGCGCTGGAACGCCGGATGCGCTCCCGCACCCACACCATCGCCCGCACCTTCGACCGCGTCTGCGGGCTGCTCACCGACCTCGGCTACCTGAGCGGCGACACCGTCACCGACGACGGCAAGCGCCTCGGCCGGCTCTACGGCGAACTCGACCTGCTCGCCTCCGAGTGCATCCGCGAAGGCGTCTGGAGCGGCCTGGACGCCGCCGAACTCGCCGCCTGCGCCTCGGCGCTGGTCTACGAGTCGCGCCAGTCCGACGACGCCACCGCCCCCCGGGTGCCGGAGGGCGGGGCCAAGGAGGCGCTCGGCCAGATGGTCCGCATCTGGGGCCACCTGGACGCCCTGGAGGAACAGCACCGGATCAACACCGCCGAGGGCGTCGGCCAGCGCGAGCCCGACCTCGGCTTCGCCTGGGCCGCCCACCGCTGGGCCCTCGGCCACAGCCTGGACCAGGTGCTGCGCGACGCCGACATGCCGGCCGGCGACTTCGTCCGCTGGACCAAGCAACTGATCGACGTCCTCGGCCAGATCCAGGACGCGGCCGGCGAGGACGCCGAACTGCGCCGGACGGCCCGCAAGGCCGTCGACGGCCTGCGCCGCGGCATCATCGCCTACTCCTCGGTGGGCTGACCACCGAACGCCAGGGGCCCGCCCGTTCACCCCGAACGTACGGGCCCCTTCGCATGGTTGCTCACCGGTCCAACGGTGGCCCCTTATCGATGACTTGGGTGGAAGCCGCCGACGCCGTTGTGGATCCACTGCCAGATCTGCGAGCGGGAGATCTCGGCGGTGGCGG
>NZ_JBFBNR010000062.1:0-39013 GCF_040687675.1 Kitasatospora sp. NPDC056731 | reverse complement strand
GAACTCGCCGACATCGGTGGCGCGGTGTCCTTGCGGTTCAGTCCCCGCCCCGGGGATGCCTTTACGGAGGCGATCGCCGAACTCGCCGCCGCCGGTCCCGCGCCCATGTCCACTGCTGCGGCGATCACCCGGTCGAGCGGTCACCCGACATGACCATCCCGGGCGGTCGATTCGCCCCGTAGCAGCGGTGGTTCCTCACCCGACGCATCCGGCACATCCGGTGCATCCGGTGCATCCGGTACGGGTCAGAGCGCGACGCCGTGGGCCCGCAGGTAGGCGACCGGGTTGATGTCCGAGCCGTACTCCGAGCCGTTGCGGATCTCGAAGTGCAGGTGCGGGCCGGTCACGTTGCCGGTCGCGCCGGAGAGGCCGATCTGCTGTCCGGCCTTGACGGCCTGACCGATCTTCACACCGATCGAGGACAGGTGCGCGTACTCGGCGAAGTGGCCGTCGGCGAGCTTGATCTCGACCTCGTTGCCGTAGGCGCCGCCGTTGCCGGCCTTCACCACGACGCCGTTGCCGACGGCGCGCAGCGGGGTGCCGGTGGAGGCGACGAAGTCCTGGCCGGTGTGGTGGCCGGAGGCCCACATCGAGCCGGCCACGCCGTAGGCGGTGCCCAGCTTCGGGCTGGCCAGCGGGGCGACGAAGGCCGAGGCGGCGGCGACCGGCACGGCGGTGACCGCGGTGGTCGGCGCGGCGGTCTGCACCTGGGTCTGGAGCTGGGCGGACGGCTTGGCCGCCTCGGTCCGGACCTCCAGCTGGGCCTGCGGCTTGGCGGCGGTGGTGGCCGGCGCGGCATCCTGGGCGGACGGCTGGGCGGGCTTCGCCGGGGCAGCGGGCTTGGCCGGGGCGGCCTGGCCGGCGATCACGAGCTGCTGACCGGGGAAGATCAGGTCCGGGTTGCCGCCGACGACCTCGCGGTTGTGGTCGTACAGCGCCTGCCAGCCGCCGTCGACGTGCTGGGCGTCGGCGATCCGGGACAGGGTGTCGCCGCTGACGACGCGGTAGCTCTCCTGCGACGGGGCCTGGGCCTGGTCGGCGGGAGCGGCGGCCGGGGCGGCGGTGACGGCGGCGGCCGGCGCGGGGTAGGCCTGGGCGCTCATCGCGGTGACGAGCGGCAGGGCGAAGGAGACACCGGTGACGGCGGTGGCGATCCCGATGCGGGCGGCGCGGGGCAGGGCGATACGACGAGCCTGTGCAGGCATGGAATTTTCCTCTCCGACGCCTGCGAGGTGAGCTGTCGGGTTCGGGCTGGAGTTGCCCGGCCGCACATGCGGCTTCACCCCTAGCCGGCCCTGGATCCGGGTACGCGAAAGCGTGCCGTTTCCGGTCCGGCGACTTACCTGTGGGTCCCCCGCTCCTGCCGTACAGAGTTCGGTGCGAGCCACCGGGCAGCGGCAGGATTCGGCGTTCCACCCGGTGGATCCGTCCGGACTGGCCGGGCGGTCGCTGAACTAAAACCCATCCGTTCGGGTGAAGCAATGTCGATCACTTGAACCGGCAACAACCCCCCGAGCTGCGGTGACCCTCCGAATGATCAGCTGCACCGTACGTGCACAATCCATTCACCCGGCGCCACTGATCCACGACGCTGCGCCGATTCCGCCACCGCTGCGCACCCACCCGCTCACGCACCGCGCACCCACCGACACACCCCCCGGTGACCCTTGTCACGTACGCCCCACGGGCGCAGGATCGGCGCGTGGCCACCTCCGAAGCAGGAACACTGCGCCTGGGCACCTCGCGGGGACGCTGGGTCCTCCTCGCGACGGTGCTCGGCTCCAGCATGGCGATGCTCGACGGCACCGTGGTGAACGTCGCGCTGCCCCGCATCGGCACCGATCTCGGCGCCTCCCTCGCGTCCCTGCAGTGGACGCTCAACGCCTATCTGCTCACCCTGGCCGGACTGATCCTGCTCGGCGGCGCACTCGGCGACCGGTACGGCCGGCGCCGGGTCTTCCTGATCGGCGTGCTCTGGTTCGCCGCCGCCTCCGCGGCCTGCGCCGCCGCCCCCACCATCCACGTGCTGATCGCCGCCCGCGCCGTCCAGGGCATCGGCGGGGCGCTGCTCACCCCCGGTTCGCTCGCCATGCTGCAAGCCGTCTTCCACCCGGACGACCGCTCGGCGGCGGTCGGCCTGTGGTCGGGCCTCGGCGGGGTGTCGGCCGCGGTCGGCCCCTTCCTCGGCGGCTGGCTGGTGGACGGCCCCGGCTGGCGGTGGATCTTCCTGCTGAACCTGCCGCTCGCGGCCGCCGTGGTCGCGGTCACCTCCCGGTTCGTCCCCGAGAGCCGGAACGAGAGCGCCGTCGGCCGCTTCGACGTGCTCGGCGCGCTGCTCGCCGCGCTCGCCCTCGGCGCGATCACCTACGCGCTGACCGCCGCCGGAGAGGGCCTGTCCCCCGCGGTCTGGCTCACCGGCGCGATCGGCCTGCTGCTCGGCGCGGCCTTCATCGCGGTCGAGCGCCGCGCCGCCGAGCCGATGCTGCCGCTCGGCCTCTTCTCCTCCCGGCTGTTCACCGCCGTCAACCTGGTCACCCTCTGCGTCTACGCGGCGTTCAGCGGGGTGTTCTTCCTACTGGTGGTGCAGTTGCAGATCGTCTCCGGCTTCTCCCCGCTGATCTCCGGCCTCGCCCTGGTCCCGATCACCGTGCTGATGCTGACCCTGTCGGCGCGCGCCGGGCGGCTGGGCAAGCGGATCGGCCCCCGGATCCCGCTCACCGTCGGTCCGCTGCTGTGCGCCGCCGGGGTGCTGCTGATGCTGCGCATCGGCCCCGGCTCCTCCTACTGGGCGGACGTGCTGCCCGCCGTCACGGTGCTGGGCTGCGGGATGACCCTGCTGGTCGCGCCGCTGACGGCGACGGTGCTGGCCGCCGTCGAGGTCCGGCACGCGGGCATCGCCAGCGACGTCAACAACGCCGCCGCCCGCGCGGCCGGGCTGCTCGCGGTCGCCGCGCTGCCCGCGCTCGCCGGGCTGAGCGGCGACGCCTACCGGGTGCCGTCCGCGGTGGACTCCGCCTTCCGCACCGCGATGCTGATCTGCGCCGGGCTGCTGGTCACCGGCGGGCTGACGGCCTTCGCCACCGTCCGCGGCAACGTGCTCGCGCCGGCGGACCGCCCGGTGGCCGAGCCGGACTGCGAGTGGGCCTGCGGCACCACCCCGCCGCTCGACCCGGGCCACGTCCACACGGACGAGGGCCCCGCCACCGGATCGGCGGCAGGGCCCTCAGCCAACTGACGAAGCGTCAGAGAATGTCGGCCGGAGCGTACTTGGCGGCCTCCGGGTAGGCGGCGGCGACGGCCTCCACCTGGCGGACCACCTCGGCGACCTGGGCGCCGGCCGCACCGGTGAAGGAGAGCCGGTCGGCCAGCAGCGCGTCCAGCCCGGCCCGGTCCAGCGGGATCCGCTCGTCGGCGGCCAGCCGGTCCAGCAGCTCGTTCTCGCGGCCACCCGCACGCATCGCCAGCGCGGAGGCGACGGCGTGCTCCTTGATGACCTCGTGCCCGGTCTCCCGGCCGACGCCCGCGCGCACCGCGCCCATCAGCACCTTGGTGGTGGCGAGGAACGGCAGGTAGCGGTCCAGCTCGGCCTCGATCACGGCGGGGAAGGCGCCGAACTCGTCGAGGACGGTCAGGAAGGTCTCCAGCAGGCCGTCGAAGGCGAAGAAGGCGTCCGGCAGCGCGACCCGGCGCACCACCGAGCAGGAGACGTCACCCTCGTTCCACTGGTCGCCGGCCAGCTCGCCGGTCATCGAGGCGTAGCCGCGCAGGATGACGGCCAGGCCGTTGACGCGCTCGCAGGAGCGGGTGTTCATCTTGTGCGGCATCGCCGAGGAGCCGACCTGGCCCTCCTTGAAGCCCTCCGTGACCAGCTCGTGGCCGGCCATCAGACGGATGGTCTTGGCCAGGCTGGACGGCGCGGCGGCCAGCTGGACGAGGGCGGTGAGCACCTCGAAGTCCAGCGAGCGCGGGTAGACCTGGCCGACGCTGATAAACACGTTGTCGAAGCCGAGGTGCCCGGCGACCCGGCGCTCCAGCTCGGCGAGCTTGTCGGTGTCGCCACCGAGCAGGTCCAGCATGTCCTGGGCGGTGCCGACCGGGCCCTTGATCCCGCGCAGCGGGTAGCGGGCGATCAGCTCCTCCAGGCGGCGGAAGGCGACCAGCAGCTCGTCGGTGATCGACGCGAAGCGCTTGCCCAGGGTGGTGGCCTGCGCGGCCACGTTGTGCGAGCGGCCGGCCATGACCAGCGCGGAGTGCTGGGCGGACAGGCGGGCCAGCCGGACCAGCACGGCCACCGTACGGTCGCGCACGTGCTCCAGGGACTGGCGGATCTGCAGCTGCTCGACGTTCTCGGTCAGATCCCGGGAGGTCATGCCCTTGTGGATCTGCTCGTGGCCGGCGAGTTCGCTGAACTCCTCGATGCGGGCCTTCACGTCGTGGCGGGTGACCCGCTCACGGGCGGCGATCGAGCCGAGGTCGACCTGGTCGATCACCCGCTCGTAGTCGGCGACGGCGTTCGCCGGTACCTCGACACCGAGGTCCTGCTGGGCCTTCAGGACGGCGAGCCACAGGTGGCGCTCGAGGACCACCTTGTGCTCGGGGGACCACAGCTGGGCCAGGGTCGCCGAGGCGTACCGGGAGGCCAGGACATTGGGGATCTGGGGCTTCGCGCTCACGCTTCGCAAGCCTAACAGCCGAGGTCAGCCGGAACGTCGGCGCCTCGGGCGGCTACGGCCCGGGCCGGAGCGGACGGCTCCGGCCGGGCCCGCCCGGCGGCTCCCGCCGGGCACGGCGCGGTCCGTTACCGGGCGGCTTACTGGGCTGGCTTACTGCGCGGCGCCGGCCCGGCCGGCCAGCACCGGCAGGACCTGCCCGCAGATCGAGTGCAGCGCGATCCGCTGCTCGTCGGTCATCGCCTCGAACGCCTGGTGGGTGCGGGCCATCTCGCCGCGGATGCGGTTCAGGATCTCCCGGCCCTCGTCCGTGATCACGACGATCTTCACCCGGCGGTCGCCGGCGGCGGCCTCCCGGTGGGCCAGGCGCAGCGTCTCCAGCCGGTCCACGATCCCGGTGACGTTGGACGCGTCGCAGCCCAGCCGTCCGGCCAGCGCCCGCATCGGCACCGGCTCCTGCACCGCGCCGAGCGCCTTGGCCTGCGAGGAGGAGAGCCCGTGCCGGGCCGCGGCCGCCGCGAAGTCCTGGAAATACGCGGCGCCGACGGCGGCCAACGCCTCCATCAACTCGGCGTTGGTCGGTACGGTCGTCGTCGCTGTCGAACCCATGGGGTCAGCGTACGGCCGAGTGCTTCAGCAACTCAAGCTTTGACCACGGCAACCGTCGACGGCTTGACCAGAACTGCAGCACCGGCCGGTCGACAGAGCTTCCGGCCGGTCGACAGAGCTTAGAGCACCAGCTGATCGAACAGGTGCCGCAGCTCCGGCTCCGGGTCCGCGGTCAGCCCGGTGTGCACCGGCCCCGGCTGGACGATCGCGCTGCGCGGAGCGGTCAGCCAGCGGAACCGCTGCCCCGGGCTGTCCCCCGCCGCCGGACCGGCCTGCGGGCCCCCGGCGCACACCGCCTCGATCCCGTGCAGCGCCCGCCGCACCCCGTTCACGTCCGCCACCGGGTCGAGCGCCAGCAGCCGGGCCTGGTCCAGGTGCGTGCGCGCGGCCAGGTACCCGTTCTGCCGGCAGTACAGCAGCACCCCGACGTTGACGCACTCGCCGCGTTCCACCCGCGGCACCGCGCGGATCACGGCGTACTCGTAGTCGTGCAGTTCGACGGCGGCCGGCAGCGCGGGCGTCCTCGGCTCGGTCATGCGGGCACCTCCGGCAGCCAGTCGCGCGGACCGGCCAGTCGGCCGGTCAGCTGGGCGCGGTACGCGGCGCGCACCGCCTCGGGCGAGTCGAAGCCGGGCTCGTCCAGCAGCCAGACCTCCGGGATCCTCGCCACCGCGCCCTCGATCGCGGCCTCCGCGAGCGGCGCGAGCGCCTTGTCCGCGGCCGTCAGGTCCGGCCGGGCCCGCAGCAGCGCGTGGTCGGAGGCGTCGTACGGGCGGCGCACCCAGGCGGCGGCGCCCGCCCAGTGGTGGTGGAAGATCAGGCTCGCGCCGTGGTCGATCAGCCGCAGCCCGCCGGTCGCCACCAGCAGGTTGGGGTTGCGCCAGGAGCGGTCGACATTGCCGATCAGCGCGTCGAACCAGAGCACCTGACCGGCCAGCTCCGGATCCACCTCGAAGCAGAGCGGGTCGAAGTTGAGCGCGCCGCTGACGAAGGCCATCCCGAGGTTGGTCCCGCCACTGGCCCGCATCTGGTCCTGGACCTGCTGGTCCGGCTCGCTGCGGGCCAGCACCGGATCCAGGTCGACCGTCACCAGCTCCGGCACCGGCAGCCCGAGCCGCCGGCCCAACTCCCCGGCCAGCACCTCCGCCACCAACGCCTTCCGGCCCTGCGCCGCACCGACCCATTTCAGCGCGTACAGCCGCCGGTCGTCGGCCTCGACCAGGCCCGGCATCGAGCCGCCTTCTCGCAGTGGCGTCACATAACGGACCGCCGTCACCTCGGGGAGCACACCCGACAGCCTATCGGTGCCGACCCGTCACCTCCTCCCCTCCGTACGCCCCCCGCCCCGCCCCTCCACCATCCGCCCCACCCCGGTGGCAGCCCCCGCTGCTCCGTGCGAGTGTGGCGGACAGCAATGGGGACCTTCGCGGTTACGACCTGCACGGCAAAGGGATGAGCGATGGAACGACCTCGGATCCTGATCGTGGGCGGTGGCTTCGCCGGCCTGGAGTGCGCCCGCCGACTCGAACGCAAGCTCGCGCCGTCGGAGGCCGAGATCTCGCTGGTCACACCGTTCAGCTACCAGCTCTACCTGCCCCTGCTGCCGCACGTCGCGGCCGGCGTGCTGACCCCGCAGTCGGTCGCGGTCTCCCTGCGCCGCACGCTGCGCCGCACCCACATCGTTCCGGGCGGCGCGATCGGCGTGGACCCGGCCTCCAAGGTGTGCGTGGTCCGCAAGATCACCGACGAGGTGGTGGCGCAGAAGTACGACTACCTGGTCCTCGCCCCCGGCAGCGTCACCCGCACCTTCGACATCCCCGGCCTGACCGACTACGCCCGCGGCATGAAGACGCTCGCCGAGGCGGCCTACGTCCGCGACCACGTGATCGCCCAACTCGACCTCGCCTCGGCCACCTTGGACCAGCGGGAGCGCGAGTCCCGGCTCCAGTTCGTGGTCGTCGGCGGCGGCTACGCGGGCACCGAGACGGCCGCCTGCCTGCAACGCCTGACCACCGCCGCGTCCCACCGCTATCCGCGCCTGGACACCCGGCAGATCAAGTGGCACCTGATCGACATCGCCCCGAAGCTGATGCCGGAGCTGGGCGACGCGCTGGGCCTGGCCGCTCTGGAGGTGCTGCGCGGCCGCGGCATCGAGGTGTCGCTGGGCGTCTCGGTGGCCGAAGTCGGCGCCGAGTCGGTCAAGTTCACCGACGGCCGGGTGCTGCCCTGCCGCACGCTGATCTGGACCGCCGGGGTGGCCGCGAGCCCGCTGATCGGCACGCTGGACGCGGAGACGGTCCGCGGCCGGCTCGCGGTGACGGCGGAGATGCGGGTGCCGCAGTTCGAGAGCGTGTTCGCGCTGGGCGACGCGGCCGCCGTGCCGGACCTCGCCAAGGGCGACGGCGCGGTCTGCCCGCCGACCGCCCAGCACTCCGCCCGGCAGGGCCGCGTGGTGGCCGACAACGTGATCGCCGCGCTCCGCGACCAGCCTCTGGAGCCCTACTACCACAAGGACTTGGGCCTGGTGGTCGACCTGGGCGGCAAGGACGCGGTGTCCAAGCCGCTCGGCGTGGAGCTGCACGGGGTGCCGGCCCAGCTGGTGGCCCGCGGCTACCATCTGATGGCGATGCGCACCAACGCGGCCAAGTTCCGGGTGGGCGCCAACTGGCTGCTCAACGCGACCGCCGGGGACGACTTCGTCCGGACCGGCTTCCTCGCCCGGCAGCCCGCCCGGATGCGCGATTTCGAGTACACCGACGCCTACTTGACGAAGGACCAGGTCCGGGCGCACGCCCAGGCCCTGCTCGCCAAGGGCTGAGCCACCCGGCGCCCGCCTCCGGAACCGATCCGGAGAACGGGCGCCGAGCGCCACAACGTCACGGCGTCACCGCGCCGCCAGGTACATCCCGCCCGCGTCCTGCCCCGCCGTGTTGCGGCACGCGTAGTCGCCGCTGCTCTGCCCCCACAGCAGGGTCAGGCAGCGCCCGAGCGCCTGCTGCCCGTAGTAGTTGGGGTGCATCGACTCCTGCAGCACGCCCTGGGTGGAGTTGAGGCCGCCGTCCAGGAAGCGCGCCCATTCGCTGGTGGTCGCGGACGGTCCGGCGGTGGCGGTCGGCTGCCGGGTGGCCGTCGAGCAGACCTCGCGGCCCTGGAGCATGTCGGAGAGGTCGAGGAACTGGGCGCCCTTGGACGCCGCGACCCCGGCCAGCGACTTGGAGATCTGCGGCACCATCGAGTCGCGCGCCCAGTCGGCGTCACCGTCCCAGAACGGGCAGCCACCGGTGTTCGAGCGGGTCCAGCCGCTCTCCGGGTAGCGCATCTCGGCGCTGCGCGGGATCGGCGAGGGGTAGGACTGCAGGACGAGGCGGTAGTCCCCCTGCGCGTAGCCGGCGCCGGCCATCACCGCGCGGATCTCGTCGATCGCCTTGCCGACCCCGGCCATCGCCGTGGGCATCTTCGAGTCGATCGAGGACTGCGCGGAGTCGTGGCAGTAGGAGTACCAGATGAGGTAGTCCTGGACGCAGTTGGAGATGATGCCGCCGAAGCCGAGGTCGTTGCCGCCGATCGACAGCGTGATCAGCTTGACGTTGTTCTGCCGTGCCACGGTGGCGAGTTGGTCGGCCTGCGGGGCCTCGCCCTTGAGCGTCTGGCCGCCGCTGGCGGCGCGGAAGATGTTCGCGGTGACGGCGCCGGAGCAGGCCAGGTTGATCTCGTTCTGCGCGCCGGTGGAGGCGCTGAGCACCTCGGCGACGTCGGAGCGGTCGCAGCCGCTCGCGGCCGTGGGGCCGTAGATCCGGGAGGCGTCGGCGGAACTGCCGTTCCAGGCGCGGTCGGTACCGGCCCGGCTGCCGCTGGTGCCGGCGGCGTTGCCCATCCAGCGGCCGGCCTCGCCGGAGATGTAGCTGTCGCCGAGCGTGACGCTGGCGGTGGGGCCGCCCGGTGCGGCGAGGGGTACGGAGGGGGCCGCGGCGGCCGGCGCGGCGGCGGCGAGGCCGCCGGCCATCAGACCGCCGGCGGCCAGCGGGAGGGCGAGGGCCGCGGTGAGCAGCCGTCGGCGGAGTCGAGGGGCGCTGCGGGTGATGCTCGAACTGTTTTCGGGCACGGCGGAACTCCTGCGGCTCGGTCTTCCCGTGCGGTGGGGACGGGAGGACGCCTAGGTGAGGGTGGGCCGCCGGCCGGTGGCGCGATGAACATGACATGCCCGCACTGGTTACCGCTAGGTATCTGCACCAGGTTTCCCGCTTTGTTACCGCCGGGTTCAGACCAGCGGAGCACCGGGTTCAGACCGGCGGAGCGCACGGGTCGAACCGGACCGGCGGAGCCCGGTTCACACCAGCCGCGAACCGGCCCCGCCCGCCCCCAGCACGGCCGCCAGGTCCTCGGCCAGCCGCTGCGCGTCCGCCGGTTCCAGCTGGGCCACGGTGAGCCGCAGCCCGGGCGGGGACTGGATGCGGTAGCGCGCGCCGGGCGCCGCGACCCAGCCGCGCTGCACCAGCGCCACCAGCACGGAAGTCTCGTCCGGCACCGGCACCCAGACGTTCAGTCCGCTCTCGCCGTGCGCCTCGATGCCGCGCGCGGCGAGTTCACCGAGCAGCGC
Source organism: Kitasatospora sp. NPDC056731 (assembly GCF_040687675.1). Taxonomy (NCBI): domain Bacteria; kingdom Bacillati; phylum Actinomycetota; class Actinomycetes; order Kitasatosporales; family Streptomycetaceae; genus Kitasatospora; species Kitasatospora sp. NPDC056731. Next base: position 29,137 of record NZ_JBFBNR010000062.1, on the reverse strand, counting down.
GTCCCGGCGGGCCCGGTAGACGCCGGCCACCCGGGCGACCGGCACCGCGTCGGTGCGCCACAGTTCGGCGACGGCCCGCTGGAGCAGGTGGCTGACCCAGCCGGCGCCCAGGCGCAGCCGCCCGGTCACCCGCCCGATGGTGTCCTGGTCGCCGACGGCCACCGAGAGCCGCAGGTCCGGGCCGTACGCCTTGGCCGCCGAGCGCACCACGGCCCAGTGCTGCGCGCCGGCACCCACCAGCGAGTGGTACGGCTGGTCGACCATGCCGTGCCCGTGGTCGTCCTCGATCAGCAGCACGCCGGGGTGCTCGGCCAGGACGGTCCGCAGCTCCTCGGCCCGGCGGGCGGTGATCGCGGCGCCGGTCGGGTTCTGCGCCCGGCTGGTGACCACCACCGCGCGGGCGCCCTCGGCCAGCGCGGCGGCGAGCGAGTCGGGCAGCGGACCCTCGTCGTCCAGCCGGACGGGCGCGGGCCGCAGGCCGAGCGCGGGCAGCAGGTCGAGCAGGCTGCCCCAGCCCGGGTCCTCGACGGCGACGGCGTCGCCGGGGCGCAGCCGGGTGGCGAGGATGCGCTCGATGGTGTCGAGCGAGCCGGAGGCGACGGCGATCGGGCCGCCGGGCAGGCCGTCGGCCTCGAAGGAGGCGCGGGCGAGCGCGAGCAGCCCGGGGTCGATGGCCGGGTGCCCGTACAGGACGGGCTCGGCGTGGGCGGCCGCGGCGGCGGCCGCGAGGACCGGGGCGAGGTCGGGCAGCAGCGCCGGGTCGGGGTTGCCGGCGGACAGGTCGCGGGCGTGCGGGGGGACGGGGACGCGGATCTGGTCGCGCGGGGTGAGCGCGGGCCTGGGGAGGATTCGGCTGCCCTTGCGACCGGCGGTCTCGATCACCCCGCGGTCGCGGAGCAGCCGGTAGGCGGCGGCGACGGTGTTGGGGTTGACGCCGAGTTCGGTGGCGAGGTCGCGCAGCGGGGGCAGCGCGGTTCCGGGGGCGAGGCGTCCGGTGCTCACGCCCTGTTCGATGTGGGACGCGATTTCGCTGGCGCGTCGCCCTTTCAGCGGATAGTCTCCTAGCACAAAGCAAATTATGCACTAGTACATAGAGGTTGTCATGTCGGCCCCTTCAGAAGGCTCCGCCAGCTACTCCCGCACCCCCCGCACCACCCCCACCCGCTACAAGGACCGCGCCACCTGGGAGCAGGAGGCGATCCACGACATCCTCGACCACGCGTACATCTGCCACCTCGGCTTCGTCGCCGACGGCGCCCCCGTCGTCCTGCCGACCATCTACGCCCGCGTCGGCGGCCGGCTGTACGTCCACGGCTCCACCGGCAGCCGTCCGCTGCGCAACGCCTCCGCCGACCAGGGCCTGCCGGTCTGCCTCACCGTCACCCTGGTCGACGCGCTGGTGCTGACCAAGTCCGCGTTCAACCACTCGGTCAACTTCCGCTCGGTGGTCGCCCACGGCACCGCCCACCAGGTCACCGACCCCGAGGAGCTGGACGTCGCGCTGGCCGCGCTGGTCGACCACGCGATCCCCGGCCGCTCCGCCGACGTCCGCCCGGCCAACGCCAAGGAACTCGCCGCCACCGCCGTCCTGCGGCTCGACCTGGACGAGGTCTCGGCCAAGACCCGCGACGACGGCGCCGACGACGACCCGGAGGACCTCGACCTGCCCCACTGGTCCGGCCTGATCCCGGTCACCACCGTGCACGGCACCCCCGAGCCCGCCGCCTCCACCACCGTCCCGCTGCCCGCGCACCTGCGCGGCTACCCCCGCTGACGGAGGGCCCGCCGATGCTGATCAGATCCTGGGACCGCGGCGACGAACAGGAGTGGCGCGCCTGGCTGGCCGAGGGCCGCGACTTCGGCCTGCTCGCCGCCAACGGCGGACCGGGCGAGGGCCCGGTGCTCGTCCCGACGCACTTCCTGCTGGACGCCGAGCGCGGCGAGATCCTGCTCCACCTCGCCACGCCCAACCCGCTGCTGGCCGCCGTCCGGGCCGACCCGCAGGTCACCCTCGCGGTCACTGACGGCTACGCCTTCGCGCCCGGCCACTGGCGCGGCGAGCCGGGCACGCCCACCAGCTACTACGCCTCCGTCCACTTCCACTGCACCGCCGAGCTCGTCGAGTCCGCGGCGGGCAAGGCGGAGATCCTCAACCGCCAGCTGGCGCACTTCCAGCCGGAGACGCCGGAGACCCGGGTGGTGCCCGGTGAGGGCGAGTTCTCCCGGCTGCTCCCCGGCCTGCGCGGGCTCCGCCTGACGGTCCGCGAGGTGCGCGCCAAGTTCAAGTACGACGACAAGAAGCCGGCCGACGCCCAGCAGTCGATCGCCGACCGGCTGGCCGAGCGCGAGGCCGGCCGCGCGAACGCCCCGCACCGCCGGCGCGACCAGGACGCCGCCGCCCGCACCCAACTGCTGCGCCGGCTCCAGCGGCGCGCCGGCTGACCGGGGCGCGCCGACCGACCGGGGGCGCGTCAACTGGCCCGGCGGGCGCACCGGCTGGCCCGGGGGCGCGTCCGACCGTCCACGCTCCCGGCGCGAACGGCCCATCGCGCCCCGGGTGACTGACCCCGGATCACCCGATCGGCGCCCAATTCGAGCAGGGCGGCCCCGCCGCTGCTCGAATGTGAGACGAGCCCTGCCCACTCGGCCGTCAGAGCGGGCCCGTCCACCTCGGGGAGCGCGCTTGTCCACACTCAACAGCCACCGGGCGGGCGAGGCCCACCTCGGGCACGTCATCTTCATCTCCGCCGCCGCCGCGATGGGCGGGTTCCTGTTCGGCTACGACAGCGCGGTGATCAACGGTGCGGTGACGGGCATCCAGAAGCACTTCGCCGTGGGCAACGGCGAAACGGCCTTCGTGGTGGCCATCGCGCTGCTCGGCTCGGCGGCCGGCGCGGTGGCCGCCGGCCGGCTCGCCGACCACCTCGGCCGGGTCCGGACCATGCTGCTGGCCGCCACCCTGTTCGCGATCAGCGGCATCGGCTCGATGTTCCCGCCGAGCATCCAGGTGCTGGCCACCTGGCGCGTGGTCGGCGGCATCGCGATCGGCATCGCCTCGGTGATCGCGCCGACCTACATCGCCGAGGTCGCGCCGACCGCCTACCGGGGCCGGCTCGCCTCCTTTCAGCAGATGGCGATCGTGCTCGGCATCACCATCTCCCAGCTCGCCAACTGGGCGCTCAACCAGGCCGCCGGCGGCGAGTCCACCGGCCACCTGGGCGGCATCCAGGCCTGGCAGTGGATGCTCGGCGTGGAGACCATCCCGGCCCTGGTGTACGGGCTGATGGCGCTCGCCATCCCGGAGTCGCCGCGCTACCTGATCGCCGACCACCGGGAGGACCAGGCCCGCAAGGTGCTGCGCGAGGTGGAGGGCGAGGACGTCGACCTGGACACCCGGGTCGCGGAGATCCGCGCGGTGCTGGAGTCCTCGCACAAGCCCCGGCTCAAGGACCTGCTCGGCGGGCGGTTCGGCCTGCTGCCGATCGTCTGGGTCGGCATCGGGGCCTCGGTGTTCCAGCAGTTCGTCGGCATCAACGTGATCTTCTACTACTCCTCCTTCCTCTGGCAGTCGGTCGGCATCAACGAGTCCAACTCGCTGCTGATCAGCCTCTCCACCTCGATCATCAACGTGATCGGCACGGTGATCGCGATGGCGCTGGTGGACCGGATCGGCCGCAAGCCGCTCGCCCTGGCCGGCTCGATCGGCATGGCGCTCGCGCTGGGCACCGCCGCCTGGGCGTTCTCGTACCGGCACGGCACGGGGGACACCGCCACCCTCGACAACACCCACGCCACCGTCGCCCTGATCGCGGCGCACGTCTTCGTGCTCTGCTTCGCCTTCTCCTGGGGCGTGGTGGTCTGGGTCCTGCTCGGCGAGATGTTCCCCAACCGGATCCGCGCGCTCGCGCTGTCCGTCGCCGCCTCGGCCCAGTGGATCGCCAACTGGGCGATCACCGTCAGCTTCCCCAACCTCGCCGACTGGAATCTGTCGGCGACGTACGTCATCTACGCGGCCTTCGCGCTGCTCTCCATCCCGTTCGTGGCCTTCTGCATCAAGGAGACCAAGGGCCGCGCCCTGGAGGAGATGGGCTGAGCCCGCCCCCGTCGAGTCCCCGCCGCATCCGGCCCGACCCCCCGCGAGGAACCCATGCCTGACCAGGGCGGCTCCCGGCAGAACGTCGCCTTCCCGAGCAACGGCCGTACCGCGCACGGGTACCTGGCCCGCCCGCCCCAGGGCATCGGGCCGGGCCTGGTGGTGGTGCAGGAGTGGTGGGGCCTCACCCCGCACGTCGCGACGATGGCCGACCGCTTCGCCGCCGAGGGCTTCACCGTGCTGGCCCCCGACCTGTTCGGCGGCGCCACCACCCACGACCGCACCGAGGCGGCCCGGCTCACCCGCGAACTCCCGGTCGAGCGGGCCGTCGAGGACCTCTCCGGAGCCGTCGACCACCTGCTCGCCCTGGAGGGCGTGGTCGGCGACGCGGTCGGCGTGGTCGGCTTCTGCATGGGCGGCGGCTTCGCCCTGCTGCTGGCCGCCCGGGAGGGCGACCGGGTCGCCGCGGTGGTGCCCTTCTACGGCCTCCCGCCCGACCCGGACTTCGACTATCGGGGCCTGACCGCCCACGTCCTGGGGCACTTCGGCGAACTGGACGGCTCGATCCCGATGGCCGCCGTCGACGAGGCCGCGATCCGGATCGGCGAGGCCACCGACGTCCGCCCCGAGATCCACTTCTACCCGGCCGGCCACGCCTTCATGAACGACGAGAACCCGCTCGGCACCTACGACCCGCTCCAGGCCGCGACCGCCTGGCGCCGCACCCTCACCTTCCTCTGGGGCCACCTGGGCTGAGCCCGTCCCAGCCGCGAAAACCCGATGGACAGCTGTACGAACCGCGGCCATAGTCTCCAGGTGCCGACCCGACCCCCGCGCCCCCGCCGCCTCGCCTGGGCGAGCCGCAACTTCCGCATCCAGACCGCCGCCACCGTGGTCAGCGGCCTCGGCAACGCCGGCGCCCCCATCGCCACCGCCTTCGCCGTGCTCGGCCACGGCGGCACCACGTCCGAGGTCGGCTACGTCACCGCCGCCCGGCTGCTGCCCACCGTCCTGCTCCTGGTGGTCGGCGGCGCCCTCGCCGACCGGATGCCCCGGCACCACCTCATGGTCGCCGCCAACCTGTTCAGCGGCCTGTCCCAGGTCGTCCTGGCCGCGCTGGTGCTGTCCGGGGACATCCGGCTCTGGCAGCTGATGCTGCTCTCCGCCGCCGGCGGCGCCGGGTACGCGCTCTACTCCCCCGCCTCCGGCGGCATGATGCTGCAGGCCGTCGCCCCGGAGCACGCCGCCCGGGCCTTCTCGGTGTTCCGGATGGGCCAGAACGCCTCCCAGATCGGCGGCGCCGCGCTCGGCGGCGCGCTCACCGCCGCCGTCGGCCCCGGCTGGGTGCTCGCCCTGGACGGCGCCTGCTTCCTGGTCGCCGCCTCGCTCCGGTTCTTCCTGGAGGCCGAGCAGGCGCCCGCCCCGCAGGGCCACAGCATGCTGCGCGATCTGCGGGAGGGCTGGCGGGAGTTCGCCTCCCGCCGCTGGCTCTGGGTGGTCGTGGCGCAGTTCTCCGTCCTGGTCGCCTGCATCGGCGCGGTCGAGTCGGTCTACGGGCCGACGGTCGCCAAGGAGCGCCTCGGCGGGGCGTCCGACTGGGGCCTGGCGATGGCCGCCTACGGCGTCGGGTTGGTGGTGACCGGCGTGCTGATGGCCCGCTGGCGGCCCCGCCGGATCCTGTTGGTCGGCAACTGGGGGGTGTTCCTGTTCGGCGTGCCCGCCCTGGCGCTGGCGGCGGAGGCGCCGCTGCCGCTGCTCGCTCTCGCGATGTTCCTGTCCGGGGTCGGCGTCACCGTCTTCGGCGTCAACTGGATGGTCGCGCTCCAGCAGGAGATCCCCGAGGAGATGTTCTCCCGGGTCGCCGCGTACGACGAGCTCGGCTCCTTCTCGCTGTCCCCGATCGGCATCGCGCTGGCCGGCCCGGCGGCCACGGTGCTCGGCCTCTCGGGCGCGCTGTGGGCCTGCGCCGTCGTCTGCCTGGTGCTCAGCGCGGTCGTGCTGCTGGAGCCTCAGGTCCGCCGACTGGCCCGCAGGAGCACCGCCGACGCACCGGTGGCCGCCGCCGAGCCGGTGGCCGCGCCGTGAGCGCCCCGTGCGCCCCGCGTGCGCCCGGCCGTACGCAACCACTGGTACGCCAGGTTCGTCCGACCAGGTAAGTCACACCACCGTCTCTGGGGGGCCACTGGTGCCGAAGCCGCTGTTGTTCCTGGACGTCGACGGGGTGCTCAACCCGGTCTGCCCGCACCCGGACGCCGGGTTCGACACCCACACCCTGTTCGGCTACTCGGTGCTCCTCTCCGCCCGGCACGGCGCCTGGCTGCGCGAGCTGGCCGGCACCTACGAACTCGTGTGGGCCACCACCTGGGAGGAGCACGCCAATGCGCACATCGCCCCGGCCATCGGCCTGCCCGCCCTCCCGCTGGTCCGCTTCACCGGCGACGTCCCGCAGCCCGGTGACCCGCGCGTCCCGCTGATGGAGCTGCTCTCGGCCCGCAAGTGGGCCCCGCTGCTGCGCTACGCCGCGGGCCGCCCGTTCGCCTGGGTGGACGACGTCATCCCGCCGCGGCTGGTCCGCAACTCCCTCTGGCGCCGCGACCGCCTGCTGCTGCCGATCGACCCGGGCCCGGGCCTGGAGCGCCGGCACGTCGACCGCCTGCTCGCCCGGCCGCCGCGCACCCCGACCGGGCGCCTCCCGCTCAGGGGGTCGGCAGCCAGCTGACGTGCCCGGCGAGCAGCGCGTACCCGACGAAGGCCACCGTGTCGATCAACGCGTGCGCCGCGACCAGCGGCATCACCCGCCCCCAGCGCCGGTACAGCAGGCAGAACACCGCCCCCATCACCATGTTGCCGACCAGCCCGCCGACCCCCTGGTACAGGTGGTACGAACCGCGCAGCACCGAACTCGCCACCACCGCCGCCGGCCACGACCAACCCAGCTGCCCGAGCCGGCGCAGCAGGTAGCCGAGGACGACGACCTCCTCCAGGGCGGCGTTCTGCCACGCGGAGAGCACCAGCACCGGGACCCGCCACCACACGTCCGGCAGCCCGGACGGCGCCACCGTCAGGTTGAAGCCGGCCGCCTGCGAGGCCAGGTACAGCACGAGCCCGGAGCCGCCGATCGCAGCCGCCACGGCGGCGCCCCGGCCGAGGTCGCGCAGCTTCTGCCCGAGGTCGAAGCCGAGCACCCGCAGCGCGGCGCCCTCGCGCACCAGCAGGTACCCGACCAGCACCACCGGCATCAGGCCGCGCCCGATGTAGTACAGCTGCCACACCAGGTCCAGCCAGGGCCGACCGGGCGCCCGCGAGCCGTTCAACGTGGCGACCTGCTGGCCGAGTTGGATCGGTTCGGTGAGCGAGGCCGCGAAGCTGATCAGCGCGCTGACGCCACTGGCCCCGAGGGAGAGGCCGAGGACGATCAGCAGTTCCACGCCGAGCAGCCGGCGCGTGGGCTTCGCGGTCTCCGGTGCGGTCGGGAGGGTGGTCACGGGCGGCTCCAGCGGGGCGGGCGTCGCTCCGGCCGTCGGCCGACCGCCGGAGCGATCATCCTGACACAGCGGTCCGGCTACCCGACCGGCCAGGTGTGCACCGGCTCGCCGGTGCGCATGTGCTCGATGTAGCGCCTGGTCATCGCGGCGAGCGCGGCCGGGCGGTCCATCCCGTACTGCTCGCGCAGCCGGTGGAAGGTCGCGCTCTGCCAGGCCGCGCCGTTGGTGCGGCGCAGGCAGCGCTGCTCGATGATCCCCAGGTAGCGGTCCCGGTCGGCGGGCTCCACGCCCCACTCGTCCAGGCCCTGGTGGGCCATCGGCAGCAGTTCGTTGAGCACCAGGTCGACGGCGGACACCGTTGTCAGCCCGCCGCCGCGGCCCGCCCGGCCCGACCGCGGCCACTGGAACACCGCGTCGATGCCGTAGCGGGCGCCCTGCCGGAAGTTCTCGTCGGCCCGCTCGAACGGCAGCCTGGTCCAGACCGGCCGGGGCTGCTCGGCGAGCACCCGGACCAGCCCGTAGTAGAAGGCGGCGTTCGCCAGCGTGTCGGCCACCGTCGGCCCGGCCGGCAGCGCCCGGTTCTCCACCCGCAGGTGCGCGATCCCGCCCGCGATGTCGTACACCGGCCGGTTCCAGCGGTAGATCGTGCCGTTGTGGAGCCGCATCTCGGCGAGCCGGGGCGCGCCGCCGGAGGAGAGCACCTTCATCGGGTCCTCGTCGTCGCAGATCGGCAGCAGGGCGGGGAAGTACCGCAGGTTCTCCTCGAACAGGTCGTACGCCGAGTCCACCCAGCGCTCGCCGAACCAGGTGATCGGCCGGACGCCCTGCGCCTTGAGTTCCGCCGTACGGGTGTCACAGGCCTGCTGGAACAGCACCGGACGGGTCTCCCGCCACAGCTCCCGCCCGAACAGGAACGGCGAGTTGGCACCGAGCGCGAGCTGCGCCCCGCAGATCGCCTGGGCCGCGTTCCACACCGAGGAGAAGCGTTCCGGGGTCACCTGCAGGTGCAGTTGCAGGGAGGTCGCGGCGGCCTCGGCCACCATGGTGATGGTCTCCAGCTGGAGGTGTTCGACGCCCTCGATGTCCAGCGCGATGTCCTCGCCGCGGGCGGCCAGGATCTGGTCGCTGAGCAGGCTGTAGCGCGGGTTGTGGGAGATCGCATCCAGGCCGGTGTGACCGTGCTCCAGGGTCGGCAGGATCCCCACCATGACGATCCGGGCACCGGCCTCGGCGGCCCGCCGGTCGGCGTAGCGCAGCCCGGTGTCGAGCTCCTCGCGCAGGTCCTCGAAGACGTGCCCGCACAGCCGGTGCGGCACGATGTTCACCTCGACGTTGAACTGGCCCAGTTCGGTCTGGAAGTCGCTGGAGCCGATCGCGCTCAGCACCTGCGCGTTGCGCAGCGCCGGCAGGCCGTCCTCGTCGGCCAGGTTGAGCTCGATCTCCAGGCCCATGACCGCCCGCGGCCGGTCGAACCGGTCCTCGCGCAGCATCCGCCCCAGCGCGTCGAGGCAGGCCTGGAGCTTGCGCCGGTACAGCTGCCGGTCCGCCAGATCAGCCCGAGTCGCCACGACCTTCTCGCCCACGGTCCCCTCCTCCTGAGACACCGGCCGACCCGACCGTGCAAGCATCATGCCCACCTCGAAGATCGATACCCGAATGCTTGTACTGGCTTGCAATGCAAGGAAACTGACGGATATTCAGCAGATCTGCCGACTTGCCCGGCGCCACCGCCTGTGATAAACAGGTCACCCTGCGCACCTGTTCGATAGAATTCGCACTGCGCTCCGGCCGGCCCGCTCCGCCTCGAAACCCTCGTCGACGGCGGCGACCGCGCCGGCACCGCGATCATGCACAACCGGACACGGCCAGGTCCCGTCACCGATGACACACCGCGCCACGCCGGTATGCCGCACTCGCACGCCGATCTCGCACGGAGAGGCGGACCCCGCCATGACTCTGCAGACCCCCCAGCCCCCGCCGAGCGCCCTGCGCGCCGTCCTGGCCGCACTCGACTCGGAGACCGCGCTGCGCCAACCCGCCGCCGCAGCACTGCGCCATCCGGTCGGCCCGCTGCTCCCCGCGCACCCCCTCGCCGTCCACGTCCTGGACGGGCCGCGCCCGGAGCTGCCCGCCGCCCGCCGGACGGGCTGGCGCTTCCTGATCAAGGACGGCGCCGAGGTCGCCGCCGCCGCCGAGGTCGTCCAGGCCGTCGAGGGCCACACCTTCTCGCACTTCACCGCCGGCCCCTACCTCGACTCGACGGTCCGGGCGCTGCGCCAGGCCTGGCAGCTCGCCCAGGGCTCCCGGTCCCGCCAGCAGCCCCGGCTGCTGACCTTCCCCGGGCAGTACGCCACGGCACTGTGGCTGCACAGCCCCGACGCCGGCCCGGCCGCCGACCAGCTGATCCCGCTGGCCCCGGCCCCACTCGGCGTCACCGCGCACCGCGCCTACCCGGCCGCCGAGCTGCTGCCGCTGCTCGCCCGGGCGCCGCTCGCCAAGCCACTGCTGCTCGGCTCCTCCTGAGCCGGCCCCACGCCGACGGGCCACCGGGCCAGCACCCGGTGGCCCGTCGGCGCGCGCGTCGCCCTCATCCGCCCGAACCACCCGGACGGGCCATCCGCCCTGACCTCCTCGGGCCATGCCGCAGCTGACCCATCGGTGCGCCTTTTCCCGCCGGACCCACCTGAACGGGTGATCTCTGCCCGGGAGTTGTGGCGCATGTCACGAAATCCCTGCGCGCGCGTCCGCAGATGCCGACACTGGGAACCAGCGTGGAAGGACCACCTGTCCTACCCACTTGAGCGCCGGTCAACACCTGGTCGGCGCGCGGACAGGATCCGGCTACCGCGGCGGCTCCCGACGGCTCCGCCGGCGGCCGCACCACGGGGAGGATCGCAGAGCGAAGCGAGGGTACGCATGTGCCAGCACCGTCCTGAGTGCCCGTCGGCCGAGTGCGAGGACCGCGAGGCTGCCGTCACGGTGGCCTGCCACCCGGAGCAGGGCTGGAGCCTGCTCTGCAACGGCGTCGTGCTGTTCGAGGACACCGGAGAGCTGCTGCCCGACGGCCGGGTGATCGCGCCGCGCCGCACCGTCGCCCACGCGGCCTGACCGCACCGGCGGGGGCAGCCGCCGGACGACGACAACGGGCAGGGCCCCGACGGTACGTGCCGTCGGGGCCCTGCCGTACGTCCGGTCCGGATCAGACGCCGTACTCCTCCAGCGGCGGGCAGGAGCAGACCAGGTTGCGGTCGCCGTACGCGCCGTCGATCCGGCTGACCGGCGGCCAGTACTTGTCCGCCGGGTTCACGCCCGCCGGGAAGACCGCCTCCTGCCGCGAGTAGCCGTGCGCCCAGTCGCCGGCCAGCTCGGCGGCGGTGTGCGGGGCGTTGCGCAGCGGGTTGTCCGCGGCCGCCCACTCGCCCGAGCCGACCTTGTCGACCTCGGCCCGGATCTCGATCATCGCGTCGCAGAACCGGTCGATCTCGTGCAGGTCCTCGGACTCGGTCGGCTCGATCATCAGCGTGCCGGCCACCGGGAAGGACATCGTCGGCGCGTGGAAGCCGTAGTCGATCAGGCGCTTGGCGATGTCGTCCACCGTCACGCCCGTCTCCTTGGTCAGCGGGCGCAGGTCGATGATGCACTCGTGCGCGACCAGCCCGCCGGGGCCGGTGTAGAGCACCGGGAAGTGCGGTGCCAGCCGCTTGGCGATGTAGTTGGCGTTCAGCACCGCGACCTGGGTCGCGCGCTTGAGGCCCTCGCCGCCCATCAGCCGGACGTACGCCCAGGAGATCGGCAGGATGGCCGCCGAGCCCCACGGCGCCGCCGAGATCGGGCCGACCCCGGTGGCCGGGCCGGCCTCCGGCTGCAGCGGGTGGTTCGGCAGGTACGGCGCCAGGTGGGCGCGCACCGCGACCGGGCCGACGCCCGGGCCGCCGCCGCCGTGCGGGATGCAGAAGGTCTTGTGCAGGTTCAGGTGCGAGACGTCCGCGCCGAACTTGCCCGGCTTGGCGAGGCCGACCAGGGCGTTCAGGTTGGCACCGTCCACGTACACCTGGCCGCCGGCCTCGTGCACCAGGGCGCAGATGTCGGTGATCTGGGTCTCGTACACGCCGTGGGTGGACGGGTAGGTGACCATCAGCACGGAGAGGCTGTCCCGGTGCTGCTCGATCTTGGCCTTCAGGTCCTCGACGTCCACGTCGCCGTCGACCAGGGTCTTCACCACGACCACGCGCATGCCGGCCATCACCGCGGAGGCCGCGTTGGTGCCGTGCGCGGAGGACGGGATCAGGCAGACGTCGCGCTGGGTGTCGCCGTTGGCGTGGTGGTAGGCGCGGACGGCCAGCAGGCCGGCCAGCTCGCCCTGCGAGCCCGCGTTCGGCTGGATCGAGACGGCGTCGTAGCCGGTCACCTCGACCAGCTGGCGCTCCAGCTCGCGGATCAGGCTGAGGAAGCCCTGGGCCTGCTCGATCGGCGCGAAGGGGTGCAGCTGGCCGAACTCCGGCCAGGTGACGGCCTCCATCTCGGTGGTCGCGTTGAGCTTCATGGTGCAGGAGCCCAGCGGGATCATGCCGCGGTCCAGCGCGTAGTCCCGGTCCGACAGGCGGCGCAGGTAGCGCAGCATGGCGGTCTCCGAGCGGTGGCTGTGGAAGACCGGGTGGGTCAGGTACTCGTCCTGGCGCAGCAGCGCGGCCGGCAGCGCGTCGGCGCCCTCGGCGACCTCGACCGCGGGGACGCCGAACGCGGCCCAGACGGCGGCCAGGTGCTCGCGGGTGGTGGTCTCGTCGGTGGAGACCGAGATCCGGTCCGCGCCGTCCTGGTGGACGTTGACGCCGTTGGCGCGGGCGGCGGCCGCGATCTCGGCGGCACGGCCCGGGACGACGGCGGTGACGGTGTCGAAGAACTCGCCGTGCAGCAGCTCGACGCCGCCGGCCCGCAGGCCCTCGGCGAGGGCGGCGGCGTAGCGGTGGGTGCGGCGGGCGATGTCGGCCAGGCCGTCCGGGCCATGGTAGACGGCGTACATCGAGGCCATGACGGCGAGCAGCACCTGGGCGGTGCAGATGTTGCTGGTGGCCTTCTCACGGCGGATGTGCTGCTCGCGGGTCTGCAGCGCCAGGCGGTAGGCGCGGTTGCCGTCGGCGTCGACCGAGACGCCGACCAGGCGGCCGGGCAGCGAGCGGGCGTACTCGGCGCGCACCGACAGGTAGCCGGCGTGCGGGCCGCCGAAGCCCATCGGCACGCCGAAGCGCTGCGAGGTGCCGCAGGCGATGTCGGCGCCGAGCGAGCCCGGCGAGGCGAGCAGGGTCAGCGCCAGCAGGTCGGCGGCGACCGCGACGATCGCGCCGAGGCCGTGCGCCTGCTCGATGACCGGGGCGAGGTCGCGGACCACACCGGTGGCGCCCGGGTACTGGAGCAGCACGCCGAAGACGCCGCGCTCGGCGATCTCGGCCGGGATGCCCTCCGACAGGTCGGCGACGACGACCTCGACACCGGTCGGCACCGCGCGGGTGTTGATCACCGCGGTGGTCTGCGGCAGGGTCTCGGCGTCGACCAGGAAGACGCCGCCCTTGACCTTGGTGACGCGGCGGGCGAGCGCCATCGCCTCGGCGGCCGCGGTGCCCTCGTCGAGCAGCGAGGAGCCGGAGGTCGGCAGGCCGGTCAGGTCGGAGACCAGGGTCTGGAAGTTGAGCAGCGCCTCCAGGCGACCCTGGGAGATCTCCGGCTGGTACGGCGTGTAGGCGGTGTACCAGGCCGGGTTCTCCATGACGTTGCGCAGGATCACCGGCGGGGTGAACGTGCCGTAGTAGCCCAGGCCGATCATCGGCTGGAGCACCTGGTTGCGGCTCGCCAGCTCGCGCAGTTCGGCGAGCACCTGCGCCTCGCTGCGGCCGCCGGGCAGGTCCAGGCCGGTGATGGAGCGGATCGCCTCGGGAACGGCGGTGGCGGCGAGTTCGTCCAGCGAGCCGTAGCCGATGGACGCCAGCATCTTCTGCTGCGCGGCGTCGTCGGGGCCGATGTGGCGGTTCTCGAAGGGGCTGGCCAGCTCAAGCTCGGTGAGGGTCGAGGCGCCGGTGGGGCGTCCCGCGTTCGGCTGGGCGTTCATGGTGGTCGAGGCCTCCTGGTCACGGACCGGCGGGGGTGCGCACGCCGACCGGCCGGAGCCGCTGCGGACAGCGATTCGACCCGGGCGGGCGAACCCGACAGGCCTCCCCCTCTGTCATCGGGACCTGAGAGCTTCACCCGCACGGCGCGCTGTGGCACGCCGCCGGCTTGCACCGTCGGTGAGGGTGGTGGCCGTCGGCTCCCTGCCGACGGTCCTGCCCTGCTTTCCAGAGTGACCTACCCCACACGGTACGGATGCCTGAGAGATTCCGGGGAGGAGTTGCTCCTTCGGCGCCCCGACCAGCGCTTTCCGTGGCCGGGGACTCTCCCGAGCGGGCTCGGCGGTCGCCGCCCAGGGTACCAGCGGCAGGCCCCCTGATCACGGCCGCGTCGGGTCACTCCGGGTCTACGCGCGTCCCCCGGACGGTCCAGCCCGAAGCCCGTCCGGCGCACCCCGGTCGCGCCCGTCCGATTCATGGCCTTTGGTGTGAAGTGGCAGGCGGAACGGGTGCTCCGGCCACGGTCCTGCGGGAGTTCCGCAGGCGCAGCGCACTGGAGGAAAGAGTGCAAACCGACATCGATCCCCGGGACCTCATCGGCCACAAGGCGGTCGACCGCAACGGAGACAAGATCGGCACGGTCGACGAGGTCTACCTGGACGACGCCACCGGCCAGCCGGAGTGGGCAGCCGTCCGGACCGGCATCTTCGGCCGGGACGCCTTCGTCCCGCTCACCACCAGCGAGTTCTCCGGCGACGAGCTCCGGGTGCCGTACGACAAGTCGCTGGTGAAGGAGTCGCCGGACTTCGGCGTCGGCCAGCACCTGTCGCCCGCCCAGGAGCTCCAGCTCTACCGCTACTACGGCCTGGACACCCCGGCGAACGGCCGGCCGGTCGGCCGGGACGCCGACCGGCCCATCGGCCGCGAGGGTGACCGGCTGATCGGCCGGGACGGCGACCGCCCAGCCGACCGGGGCAGCGACCGGCCCATCGGCCGCGAGGGTGACCGGCCCATCGGCCGCGAGGGTGACCGACCGACGCGGCCCGACCTCGACTTCGGCACCACCTCGGCGGCCGAGCCCGTGAAGCCCATCACCTTCCACTCCCTCGGCCCCGTCCCGACCACCACCCCTGCCGACCCCACCGGCACCGCGACGGAGGTCAACGTGCGGACCCTCAACACCCCCGCGCCCGCAGCGACCCCCACGACGACCGAGCCCAAGCCGCAGCCCGCCCCGGTCGTGACGACCACCGCGACCACGAACTCGGTCATGGCCGCGCCGGTCTCGGAGCGCTCGACCGGCCCGGCCACCTCGTCCCCCAACGGCCCGGTGGAGATCACCTGCCGCGAGGAGCGCCTGGACATCACCACGGACTGGCACATCGTGGGCACCGCGAAGCTGCGCAAGTACGTGACCAGCGAGCAGGTCGAGCGCCGCGTCCCGGTGGTCCGCGAGCGCGTCCGGGTGGAGCGGATGCCGGTGAGCGAGGCCGAGCGCGCCTCGCTCACCGAGAAGGAGATCGCCGAGGCGGTGGAGGAGGTCACCCTGCGCGAGGAGCGCCCGGTGGTCCGCAAGTACCTCACCCCGATCGAGCGGGTCCGCCTGGTGGTGGAGCGCTACACCGCCGAGGAGGTGATCCGGGACGAGCTGCGCCGCGAGCACGTCGAGGTCCACGACAACACCGCCGCCGCCCCGGCGACCCCGGCAGCCACCCCGGTGGCCGAGACCCCCCGCCCGGCCGTGCTGCGCCCGTTCGCCTGACCCCTCGCCCCCAGGGCCCCGGACCTCTCGGTCCGGGGCCCTCGGCATGCCCCGTCCCGGTCGCCGCCCGGCCGGAATCCTTCGATTTTGCCAAAGCGTCACCACTGGATATTTGACACTCTGAAGTATCTCCCGGCATGGTTACTTCAGTTCATTCACTATGTACGGGAGGAAGCAACCGTGAGTGAGGCACCACAGCCCACCACCGCGGCCGAGAAGCAGAGCAGCGCCCGGGTCCTGCCGGCCCTCATCCTGGCGATGCTGTCGTTCAGCGTGGTGCAGACCGCGGTCGTCCCGATCCTGCCCTCGCTGGCCAAGGAACTGAGCGTCTCCGCGTCCAGCGTCACCTGGCTGATGACCGCCAACCTGCTCTCCGCCGCCGTGCTGACTCCCCTGCTGGGCCGCTTCGGCGACCTCCGGGGCCGTAAGCCGATGCTGCTGATCTCGCTGGCCGGTCTGGTCGCAGGTTCGGCGCTGGCGGTCAGCACCCACTCCTTCACCTGGCTGGTCGTCGCCCGCGTCCTGCAGGGCGCCGGCGGTGGCGTGCTCCCGCTGGCGATCAGCATCGTCCGCGACGAGCTGCCCAAGCAGAAGGTGACCGGCGGCGTCGCCGCCATCAGCGCCTCGATGGGTGTCGGCTCCGGCCTCGGCCTGGTCGCGACCGGTCTCCTGCTGGAGCACTGGAGCTACAAGTCGATCTTCTGGATGGGCCTGGTCTTCGGCCTGATCGCGGTCGCCCTGGTCGCGTTCCGCGTCCCGTCCGACCCGGTCACCGACAAGGAGGGCGGCGCCGACCCGCTCGGCGCCCTCACCCTGGCCGGCTGGCTCTCCGCCCTGCTCGTCGCGGTCAGCCAGGGCAACCACTGGGGCTGGACCTCGACCAAGACCCTCGGCCTGTTCGCCGTGGCCGCCGTCGTCGCCCTGATCTGGGGGGTCATCGAGACCAAGGTCGCGCACCCCCTGGTGGACATGAAGATGATGTCCCGTCCGGCCGTCGCCTTCACCAACCTGGCCGGCCTGCTGATCGGCTTCGGCATGTACGGCTCGTTCATGGTGATCAGCAACTTCGCCCAGACCCCGGAGAAGCTCACCCACTACGGCTTCACCGCGACCGTCCTGCACGCCGGTCTGCTGCTGCTGCCGTCCGCGATCGGCTCGATGGTGGCGGCTCCGGTCGGCGCGATGCTGATCGCCCGCCGCGGCCCGCGCCTGCCGCTGGTCCTCGGTGGCGTCCTGGGTGCCGTCGCGATGGCCTACCTGGCCGTGCGGCACAGCCACGAGGGCGACATCTACACCTCCTCGGCGATCTTCGGCCTGGGCATCGGCCTGGCGTTCTCCGCGATGCCGGCCTACATCAACGGCGCCGTCCCGGTGGAGCAGAGCGGCATCGCCAACGGCATGAACGCCGTGCTGCGCACCGTCGGTGGCGCGATCGGCACCGCCGTGATGGCCGCCATCCTGACCGGCGACACCATGAAGCTGCCGCCGCAGATCCCGCTGCTGCTGCCCACCCTGGACGCCTACAAGCACGCGTTCTGGGTCGCGGCCGTCGTCTGCGCCGTCGCCGGCGTCGTCCCGTTCCTGATCCGCGGCACCAAGTCTGCCGCCACCGTCGTCGCCTCGGGCGGCGCGGCCGAGCGGAACTCCAGCCCCGAGCTGGCCAAGACCGACGCCTGACCAGGCGTCCGGCCGCCGCGCTCAGGGACAGGGCGCGGCGGCCCGGCCTTCGGACGGTCGCGAGGGCATCACGACCGCACGAAGTCCGGCACGGTATGCGGCCCCAACCGGTACTCCCCCCCACCGGTTGGGGCCGCTTCGCGTTTCACACCCCCGGCGCCCCCGTCTCCCCCGGCGCCTCCGTCCCCCCGGGTGCCCCCGTCTCCTCCGGCCCCTCGGCCCCCCACAGCGGCAGCGGACGGGCCGGTTCCAGCGCCGGATCGTCCACCGCGAAGGTCCGGATGCGCCCCGGCCCGCTCCACGGCGTCTCGAACCGCACGGTGACCCGCCCGACACCGCTGCCCTGCACCCACCCGGGCCCCAGCTCGGCATGGCGGACGTCCTGCCCGGGCATCCAGCGGCGCGGCGCGGCCGCCTCCGGCTCCTCCTCCGCCGCCTCGACCTCCGCCTCCGCGTGCTCGGCCGCCTCCTCCCGCAGGGCCTGCGCGAACAAGTCCTCCTGGGTGTAGTCGGCCAGCTGGGCGACCCCCACCCCGAGCAGCCGCACCCCGCCGGTGATGTCCACCTGGGAGGCCAGCCGGCGCGCCGTCTCGATGACCACCGCCTCGTCGTCGGTGGGCCCGCGCAGCGTCTCCGAACGGGTCAGCGTCGAGAAGTCGAACCGCCGGACCTTGAGCACCACCGTCCGCCCCGACCGCCCGGCCGCGCGCAGCCGCCGCACGCACCGGGCGGCCAGCACCTCCACCTCGCGCAGCACCCGATCCCGGTCGGCGAGGTCCACCTCGAAGGTGTCCTCCACCGAGACCGACTTGGCGTCCTGATCGGCCACCACCGGCCGGTCGTCCAGCCCTATCGACATCTGGTGCACACCGGCGCCGTGCGCCCGCCCGAGCAGCTGCACCAGCTCGCCCTCCCCCGCCTCGGCGAGGTCCGCCACGGTGTTCAGTCCGGCCCGCCGCAGCACCTGCTCGGTGGCCGGCCCGATCCCGGGCAGCGCCCGGACCGGCATCGGGCCGAGCACGGCCCGCTCCTGCCCGGGTTCGATCAGCACCAGCCCGTCCGGTTTGGCCTGCTCGGAGGCGATCTTCGCCATCAGCTTGGAGCCGGCGGCCCCGACCGACCCGGTCAGCCCGGTGCGCCGCTGGATGTCCGCCCGCAGGTCCTCCGCCAGGGCGAGCACCAGCCGCTCCCCGGTCTCGTGGTCGGACTCGGCCAGCACCGGACCGTAGGGGCCGGCCTCCAGGTCGACGAAGGCCTCGTCCAGGCTGAGCGGCTGCACCAGCGGCGACAGCTCGCGCAGCAGACCCATCACGAGCTCGCTGACCTGCCGGTAGGCCTCGAACCGGCCGCTCAGAAAGGCCGCGTTGGGGCAGAGCCGGCGCGCCTGCGCCATCGGCATCGCCGAGTGCACCCCGAACCTCCGCGCCTCGTACGAGGCGGTGGAGACCACCCCGCGCCCGCCGAGCCCGCCGACGACCACCGGTTTACCGCGCAGGCTCGGCTTGGCCGCCTGCTCCACCGCCGCGAAGAAGGCGTCCATGTCGAGGTGGATGATGCTCGGCAGTGATCGCACCCGCCGATCATCCCGCAGGGGTCCGACAATGCGTACGAACCCGCGCAGGGCCCAGGTCCTGTCCCTAGCGCTGCGCGGCGTCCGCCAGAGCCTTCGGGATGCCGTCCTCCTGGGGGCCGAGGAACAGCGGGTCCGGCCGCAGCCAGGCGTTGACCGCCGCCTTGCCCGCCCCGGGGATCTCCCGCAGCCCGCCGTACAGCCAGGTGCCGTCGTGCGGTTCCGGCACCCCGACCGCGTACGCGTCGATGCCCGCCGCCTCGCACAGGGCCAGCGCCCGGCGGACGTGGAAGTCCTGGCTGACCAGCACCGCCCGTTCCACCCCGAAGACCCGCCGGGCCCGGGTGCAGGAATTCCAGGTATCGAAGCCCGCATAGTCGCCCACCACCCGGACCGCCGGCACCCCGTGCTCGATCAGGTACGTCCGCATCGCGTCCGGCTCGTCGTAGCTGTCCCGGCCGTTGTCGCCGGTCACCAGGATCGCCTGCACCTTCCCCGCCCGGTACAGGTCCAGCGCCGCGCTCAGCCGGTGCTCCAGGTACGGCGACGGCTTGCCCTGGTCCAGCCCGGCGCCGAAGACCACCGCGACCGGCGCGGACGGCACGCTGGCCACCGTGCCGACCCGGTCCCCGGCCGAGCACCACAGCCACGCGCTCGGCGCCAGCGCCAACGAGCAGAGCACCGTCGCCGTTTGGAAGGCCCTGCGCTGCACGGGCCGCCGCCGGAACCGGACCTTCAACAGCCCGCCCCGACGCCGCAGCAGACCCGCTGTCCCGGTGCCGAGCCCCACGTGCCCTCCCTCGATCGCCTCACCAGGCGCAACGACGAGGCCGCGGGCCCGGACGGTTCCCCGTCCGGGCCCGCGGCCTCGTCAGTTCTGCGGTCAGACCGCCCGGTTGCGCCGCTGGGCCAGCTCGTCGGACGGGTCGTGGCCGACCAGCGTCTCGCCGGTGTCGGTGCGCTCCGCGTGCAGCCGCCCGAGCGTGAGCTCCAGCTCCCGCCAGACCACTCCCACCGCGATGCCGAACACCCCCTGACCGCCCTTTAGCAGGTCCACCACCTGCTGCGGCGTGGTGCACTCGTACACCGTCGCGCCGTCGCACATCAGCGTCATCCCGGCCAGGTCGCCCTGCTCGGCCGCCTGCAGATGGGCGACCGCCACCCGGATGTTCTGCAGCGAGACGCCCGCGTCGAGCAGCCGCTTCACGATCTTCAGCAGCAGGATGTCGCGGAAGCTGTAGAGCCGCTGGCTGGTGGCCGGGTACGCCGAACGGACGCTGGGCTCCAGCAGTCCGGTCCGGGCCCAGTAGTCCAGCTGGCGGTACGTGATGCCGGCCGCCGCGCAGGCCGTCGGACCGCGGTAGCCGATCAGTTCGGATGTCGGGGCCAGCCGCTCGATGGCTGGCTGACCCGGTTGCACGGCCGGGAACCTGCCCACCCGGGGCAGGTCCGTCACGGTGCGAGCGGTGCGCGGCAGGTGCATGGCACACAGGCCTCCCACGGCCGTGCCATCGCCGGTGCTGCTCATGCCTGCCTCCGTCCACTGGTGCTGCGGGCAACCCGAACTGCGGGCATCGGTCACCCGGACAGCCACTCCTGACGGTAGGCAGTCCCCTATGACCCGTCAACGATCGCCACGCCGGGCCAGCCAAACCACATCACTCAGGAGAGTGGTTTTTCGTGCCCCTAGTGTGGGTAGGTCGACGGTTTTTGGCAAAACGGCAAGCCAAACAACGGCCTGACCTGTAGGGAAATCCGGTCCGCGCTACTGCGGACCGCTGCCCCCGAAGTCCTCGGGCGACACCTGGTCGAGGAACTCGCGGAACTTCTCGACCTCGTCCTCCTGCTCGTCCGGGATCGCGATGCCCGCCTCGGCGAGCACCTCCTCGCTCCCGTAGATCGGAGTGCCGGTGCGCAGGGCCAGCGCTATCGCGTCGGACGGCCGGGCGCTCACCTCGACCCCGCCGGTGAAGACCAGCTCGGCGTAGAAGACGCCCTCCCGCAGGTCGGTGATCCGGACCTCGGTGAGCTGCTGCCCGAGCGCCTCCAGGACGTCCTTGAACAGGTCGTGCGTCAGCGGGCGGACCGGCGTCATGCCCTGCTGGGCGAAGGCGATCGCGGTCGCCTCGCCGGGACCGATCCAGATCGGCAGGTACCGATCGCCCCCGACCTCCCGCAGCAGCACGATCGGCTGGTTGGAAGGCATCTCCACTCGGACACCCACGACGTCGAGCTCATTCACACAGGCAACCCTATGGCTCAGGCCCCGGATATGAAAGCGCAGGGCCGACGCCCCTGGTCAGCGCGGTGCACCGCGGTCAGCCGGGGCCCTGGGCGGACAGCCGCAGGAACCCCGCGGGGACGCTATCCGCGGCCGCGCAGACCGGCCTGGACCATCGCCGCGTGCAGCCGCACGGACAGTGTCGCCAGCTCCCGCGCAGTGGCCTCGGCATGGGCCCTGGTCTGCGGGTTCCGGTGCCGGCGCAGCGGCGCCACCACCTGTTCCACCAGCGCGATCTCCCGGTCCGCCGCGGCCTTCATGGCCCGCAGGTGCCGCGGTTCCAGCCCGTACCGGCCGAGTTCCGCGACCAGCCGGGCCACCTGCAGCGCCTCGCCGTCGTACCCGCCGTCCGGGCCGGGCGCGACCAGACCGTAGGACTCCCACTCGGAGAGCTCGCGCTCCCCGGACTCGGCGGCCGCCAGCAGTTCGGCACGCCCCAGCCGGACTCCGGACGGGACGTCGGCCGAAGCCCCCAGCTCCCGGTCCGCCTCCTCCACGGGCCCGGGCCGGGTGTCGGCGGACGGCAGCGCGGGCGGTGCCTCACCGCGCTCGATGGCGTCCAGGTGCTCGCGGATCACCCGCAGCGGCAGGTAGTGGTCGCGCTGCATCCGCAGGACGTAGGCCAGCCGCTCGACGTCGGCCGGACTGAACTTGCGGTACCCCGAGGGCGTGCGCTGCGGCTCGACCAGGCCCTCCGCCTCCAGGAATCTGATCTTGGAGATGGTGACCTCGGGGAAGTCGTCGCGCAGGAAGGTCAACACTGCGCCGATGCTCAGCAGCTCGTCACCGCCGCGCCGCCGCCCACCCGGCCGGTCCGGGCGGATCGGCTGCCTGGGGCCCGCGACCACCCCGCGCCCGCCGCGGTCCGCCTGCGGACCGGACGATGCGGGGGTGGCCGCCCCGAGAGAAGATGAAGGGGTATTCGTACTCACTCGGGCTCCTACCGACGTTGGGTTCAGTACCCCCGGTTGTGGCCGGCGAAGAACACCAGCCGGTACTTCCCGATCTGCACCTCGTCACCGTTGTTCAGCGACACCTCGTCGATCCGCTCCCGGTTGACGTAGGTGCCGTTGAGGCTGCCGACGTCCGCGACGCTGAACCCGGCCCGCGTCCGGCGGAACTCCACGTGGCGCCGCGAGACCGTGACGTCGTCCAGGAAGATGTCGCCCTGCGGGTGACGGCCGGCCGTGGTGACGTCCGAGTCCAGCAGGAAGCGGCTGCCCGAGTTCGGACCGCGCTGGACGATCAGCAGGGCCGAGCCCGGCGGCAGCGCGTCGATCGCCGACAGCACCTCGGCCGACAGGGCCGGCGTGGCGCCGGTGCCGGTCGTGGTGTTGGGGTCGTACGACTCCAGGCCGGAGATGGAGATGGTCGACGTGGTCTCCGCCGCCCCCTCCGGAAGCAGGCCACCGCGCAGGGCCGTACCGCAGTTGGAGCAGAACCGGGCCGCAGCCGGGTTCTGGTTGCCGCACCTGGGGCACGGAGTGGGGCCAGCCATGTTCACAGCCTCCTGGCGCGGCACACCCGACGGGTTGTGCCCGGCGTACGGGTCCGGGGCAAACCCTCCACCAGAGCTTGAGGGTCCTGACTGGAAACCTATGCGCGGGTCGCCGGAAGGGTCAACCGACGCGCCGTAACCCACCGGATTCCCGGCGTACTGGGCGGCCGCGCCGTCCCGGAACAGCTGCTGCTCGGCGTACGCCGCCCCCTCGGGAGCGGGGCGCATGCCCGGCACGGCGGCCTCGTCCTCGGGCCGGCGGTGCCGCGCGGTGGGCGCCTCGACGGAGGCCGCGCCACGGCCCTTGTTACGACCGAACAACTTCGAGAAGAAACTCACGGGCGAATCCCCTTGCGTGTGACAGACCCGCCCGCGGGGCAGGGTGAGAACCTCGGACAGGCTGCGGGCCCGGTTGCGGACCGGCCCTGCTGGAGTGGTACTCCGACGGTCGGTACTGCGATTGGTGCTCCGGTGCGTGCTGGTACGACCCAGTCTCGCCCACGCGACGGCGGCGCCCCGCACCGGGTGCCGCCCGCGGGTGACGGGCTGTTCGTCGGGCGCCCCGTCACTTCGAAGCCGGCTTGGCGTACTGCGGCGTCTTCAGATCCACGAGGGCGTCGACGACCACCTTCTGCTGCTGGGTGATCGTCGCCCGCGCCTGGTGACTCTCCAGAGTACGGACGACACCCCCCGGGATGTTCAGCGCGGGTGTCAGATCCTGCGGGTTCCCCACGACGGTGAACCGATAGGGCTGCGAGACCTTCTTCCCGTCGATCTGCACCCCGCCGCCCGACACGTCGGTGAAGTAGGTGTTGACCACCACGCGCACATCGTTGATCTGAATCGCCTCCGCCCCCGCCGCTCGAAGTTCTTGCAGGGTGTCCAGCAGCATATCTGCCTTCACCTGCCCTTGGGGATCATCGACCGTGAGTACGATGCCCGGACCAGTGGCTTTGACGGTACCGGCGAGCACGCCGAGCTCCGTCGCCTTCTTCCTGGTCTGTTCCTGGGCCTCCTTGGCCTGGTTGGAACTGTTCTCCAACTTGGCCAGGGACTGCTCCAACTCCGCCTTCTCCTGCTGAAGACGCTGCTGGCGGCTGTCCAGTTCGTCGAGGATGCGCACCAGGTCCTCCTGGCGGGCCCCGCGGAGCTGGCTGTGGTGGTCGTTGGTCGACCGCACCTGGATCGCCAGCCCCAGGCCGAGCGAGAACAGCAGCAGCGCCACCACCAGCTGCCCGCGCGACATCCGCGGCGGCCACAGGGCCGCCTTGAGGCGCCGCCGCCCCGCACTGCGGTCCACCGCGGCCGGCTCCGCCACGGGCTCGGACTCAGACTCGGGTTCAGACGCAGGCCCGGGCTCAGGCGCCGCGGCCTTCGCGAGCCGCACCGCGGGCGCGGGCGCCGCCTCCGCATCAAGCTCAGGCTTAGCGTCAGACTTCGCCGCAGCCCGCTCCTCGGGCTCCTCCACCGCCGCTACGGGCCCCTCGGCCTTCTCCGGCTCCTCGGTCTGGTCGGCGTGCCGGACCTCCCCGGCCCCGTCCACCGGCTCGGCCGGGCCCACCTCGGCCGCCGACTCCGGCCCTGGCGCCTCGGCGGCCCGCTCCAACGCCTTCCCGCCGCCGTCCGCGTGCTCCTCCGCCGCCCCGCGGCCCGGCTCAGGCGCGGAAGACATGGCGCCGAATCGCGGCCGCGTTGGAGAAGATGCGGATGCCGAGGACGACGACCACACCCGTGGACAGCTGCGAGCCGACGCCCAGCTGGTCACCGAGGAAGACGATCAGTGCCGCGACCACCACGTTCGACAGGAACGAGACGATGAACACCTTGTCGTTGAAGATCCCGTCCAGCATCGCCCGGACGCCGCCGAACACGGCGTCCAGCGCCGCCACCACCGCGATCGGCAGGTACGGCACGACGGCGTCCGGCACCTCGGGCTGGACGAAGAGTCCGACGACCACCCCGATCACGAGACCCAGTACGGCAATCACGGTCTAGCTGCTCCTGTCCCTGCGGACGACGACCCGGTCGGGGCCGTCGTGGACGAGTGGGCTGTCGTGGTCTTCGCGGACCCGCTCGGCGTACGCCGCCCGGTGCTGCCCGCCGACGGTGAAACGGACGCGCTCGGGCTCCCGGAGGTTCCGGCGGTGGGTGACGGCGTCGGAGTGACCGAAGCCGCCGACGGGGACGCCGGGGGCGAGGGCTCGGGCGTGACCGGCTGGGCGGTCCGCAGCGTCACGCCCACCGCGGCCGGCAGCGTCAGGCTCTTCTGCGCGGACATGGTCGACTTGATGCCGTACTTCTCCTGGAGCAGCCGCAGGTACTGCCCGGCCATGTCGTTCTCGAAGGCGGTGAGCAGCTTCGGCCCGTCGCCGATCGCCTGGATGTTGTACGGCGGGACGAGCGGCCGGTTGTCCACCAGCACCGCCTCGCCCGCGGCCCGGATCGCCGAGAGCGCGGTGAGCCGCTGGCCGTTGATCGCCACGGCTTCCGCGCCGGATCCCCACAGGCCGTTCACCACCAGCTGGAGGTCGCGGTCCCGCAGCCGGCCGCTGTTGGAGAAGCCCTGCCCGGCCCGCGGGTCGACGTTCCCCCCGCCGCCGGTCCCCGCCGCGTCCTCCAGGACCAGCTTGACGCCCGGCCCCGCGACCTCGCCCAGGCCCACCGCGCCGGTCAGACCGCCCTCGTCGCCGTCGCCCGTGGCGAGCGCCTGCTGCTGCGTGCTCTCGACCTTGCGCCGCAGGTCCTGCACCTGCTGCTGGAGGTGGTCGGCCGAGCCGTTGGTGTCGTTGATCCGGTGGATCAGCGCGTCCCGCTCCTTGGCCAGCGTCGGCTCCGCCTTGTGCGCGTTCACCGCGCCGACCGTCACCACGACCCCGACCAACGCCAGCCCGGCGCCCAGCGTGAGCAGGCCTCGGACCGTCCTGGGTATCCGGCTGTCGTGGTCTCCGCCCCGCGCCGCGGCCGCCTCGGCATAGCCCTCGTCGAGGCTGTGGTCCATGACGTTGGTCAGCAGGGACATCGAGGCGTCCGGACGGTTGTACCGTCCGTTCGGGGCACTCGGCGTCGGCGTCGCTGGCATGCGGACCATCGTCCCACGTCGGCGAAGGGGCCCACGCACACCCCCTGAGCTGCACACACGACACAAAGTGACGGATCACTGCGAACAGTGTGAAAACGGACAGCGGGGCGCGCGGACCATGCCGCGCGCCCCGACCGTCAGGACCGTCGGACGATCAGGCCGGTGTCGTCACCGCCCAGCCCCGTCGACCACCGCCGCCCACTCGTCCAGCAGCGCCTCGGTGGCCTCGTCGTCCGGACCCTCCGCCCACAGGTGGGTGGTCGCCTCGGCCGGGTCCGGCAGCACCAGCGTCCAGCGCCCGTCCGCCTCGACGACCCGGACGCCGTCGGTGGTGTCCAGCCGCCGACTGCCGGCCGCCTCGACCACCGAGCGCATCACCATCCCCTTGGCCGCCCACGGCGTCGCGAGGTCCCGGCGACGGATGTGCGCCTGCGGGATGCGCGCGTCGATCTGGCTCAGCGTGAGCTGGGTCCGCGCCACCAGGCCGACCAACCGCACGAAGGCCGCGGCCCCGTCCAGCACTCCGCTGAACTCCGGCACCACGAACCCGCCGCGCCCGTCCCCGCCGAACACCGTGCCCTCGGTGGCGGCCGCCTTCGCCAGGTCGTCCGGCGTCGTCGTGGTCCAGATGACCTGGGTGCCGTGGTACGCGGCGACCTGCTCGGCGATCCGGGTCGTGGTCACCGGCAGCGCCACCTGCCCGCTGCGCCGCTCGGCCGCGACCAGGTCCAGCAGCACCAGCAGTGCCCGGTCGTCGTCGATCACCCGGCCCAGTTCGTCGACGAATGCGACCCGCTCGCCGACCGGGTCGAAGCGGACGCCGAAGGCCGCCCGGGAAGAGGCCACCAGCTCGCCGAGCCTGGCTAGCCCGGCCCGCCGTTCCTCCGCGTCCTCCGTCGGCCGCGCCTCGTCCAGCCCGCTGGAGACGGTGAGCGCCTCCACTCCGAGCCGCCCGAGGATGCTCGGCAGAACCAGGCCGGCGCTGCCGTGCGCGGTGTCCACGACCACCTTCAGTCCGGCCTCCCGGACCCCGGTGGTGTCGACGGCCCGCAGCAGGTTGCCCGCGTAGGAGTCGAAGACGCTGGACGGGAAGGTCAGGTCCCCGATCTCACCGGGGAAGGCCCGCCGGTACTCCTGGCGCGCGTACACGCGATCCAGCTTGCGCTGGCCGGCCTGCGAGAGGTCGGCCCCGCGCTCGTCGAAGAAGAGGATGTCCAGCGAGTCGGGCACCCCCGGCGTGGTCC
This sequence comes from Kitasatospora sp. NPDC056731, assembly GCF_040687675.1. Classification (NCBI taxonomy): domain Bacteria; kingdom Bacillati; phylum Actinomycetota; class Actinomycetes; order Kitasatosporales; family Streptomycetaceae; genus Kitasatospora; species Kitasatospora sp. NPDC056731. The sequence goes on along the minus strand of NZ_JBFBNR010000062.1, from coordinate 2,350 downwards.
GCAGGAAGATCCCGCCCGCACTCCCCCGCGCGGTGTGCTGCCGGGCCACCGGCATCGGCACGTTCTCCAGGTCGCGAACGTCTATGGCCGACGTCTGGAGCGCCGAAATCATCGCCCGTTTGAGCGCACGCGCACCACGCGAGTGGTCACGCGCAATGGTGACGGTCGCCCCCTTCTTCAAGGTCGTGGCGTACGCGCCGGCCAACCGCACGGCCAGTTCCGGGGTGATCTCGACGTTCAGGATCCCCGACACTCCACGGACACCGAACAGGTGCTCCTGGCCGCGGGACTCCCAGATCACCGACGTGTTGACGACGGCGCCGGCCTCGATGGTCTTGAACGGATAGACCCGGACGTTCGCACCGATGATCGACTCCTCGCCGATCAGGCACTCGTCCCCGATCACCGCGCCGTCCTCGATCCGGGCGGCCCGCATCACGTCGGTGTTCTTGCCGACCACGCAGCCGCGCAGATTGCTCTGCGGCCCGATGTAGACGTTGTCGTGCACGACCGCCTTGTGGAGGAAGGCCCCGCGCTTGACCACCACGTTGCTGCCGAGCACGGTGTGCTCGCGGATCTCGACGCCGGCCTCGACCTTGGCGTAGTCCCCGATGTACAACGGCCCGCGCAGCACCGCCTCCGGGTCCACCTCCGCACCCTCGGCCACCCAGACGCCCGGCGAGATCTCGAACCCGTCGAGCTCGACGTCGACCTTGCCCTCCAGAACGTCCGCCTGGGCCTTGCCGTAGCTCTCGTGGGTGCCCACGTCCTCCCAGTAGCCCTCGGCGACGTAGCCGTAGACCCGCTTGCCCTCCTTCAACAATTGCGGGAAGACGTCACTCGACCAGTCGACGGACTCACCTGCTGCGACGTAGTCGAAGACCTCTGGTTCCATCACGTAGATACCGGTGTTCACAGTGTCCGAGAAGACCTGCCCCCAGGTCGGCTTCTCCAGGAAGCGCTCGACCCGTCCGTCGTCGTCCGTGATCGTGATACCGAACTCGAGGGGATTCGGCACCCTGGTGAGACAGACGGTGACCAGCGCGTTCTTGCTGCGGTGAAAGTCGATCAATTCCGAGAGGTCGAAGTCGGTCAGTGCGTCACCGGAGATCACCAGAAAGGAGTCGTCCTTCAACGCGTCCTCGGCGTTCTTGACACTCCCCGCGGTGCCTAGCGGCGTCTCCTCGTGGGCATAGGTCAGATGCATGCCCAGGTCCTCGCCGTCACCGAAGTAGTTCTTGACCAGTGAGGCCAGGAACTGGACGGTGACGACGGTGTCGGAGAGGCCGTGCCGCTTCAGCAGCCGAAGCACGTGCTCCATGATCGGCCTATTGGCCACCGGAAGCAGCGGCTTCGGCATGCTTGAGGTCATCGGGCGGAGTCGGGTTCCTTCGCCCCCTGCCATGACAACGGCTTTCATTACGGGTGCGTCCTCCTTTGCGGTGGTGGACCTACAGGTCCATCAAACCGTTCCAGAGGGATCCCTACCCGGAAGGTATCGTCCGACGCACCGATGCGGCGTGGGACTTCTCTCAGATCACGTCTCAGACTGCGGACGCGGAGCCCGTCGAGCCCGCTCGGGTGATCCGCCTGGCCTGAACCGCGTAAAGAATACCGGCCCACCAGTACAACGTGGTCCCCCACCAGATGAAGGCCCAGCTCACCACCTCGGCCGGCCGCGCGATCCAGCTGTCCACGCTGCCGAGCAGGAGAAGCGGAAACGCGTACATCAGATTGAAGGTCGCGGCCTTCCCCAGAAAACTCACCTGGAGCGGCCCGTAACCGTGCCGGTTCAAAATGGGCAGCAGCGCGCCGATAAACACTTCCCGGGCCAGCAGAATCGCCGTCACCCACCACGGAAGAATCTCACGCCAGGTCAAACCGACCAGCGTGGACAGCACATAGAGCCGGTCGGCCAGCGGATCGAGCAGTTGCCCCACCCGGCTGACCTGCCCCCACCGCCGCGCGAGTTTCCCGTCGAGGTAGTCGCTGACACCGCTCAGCATCAGGATCAGCAGCGCCCAACCATCGTTGTTGGGGCCGTCGAAAACCGGCCAGAGAATCAGCCAGAGAAAAAGCGGAACGCCGACCAGCCGGCCCATGCTGAGCAGGTTGGGGATGGTGAGGACGCGATCGGTCTGGACCCGCGTCTCCTGGACCTCCACCCGGGGGCCTCCTGTCCCGTGTGATGACAATGCACGTTGACCCTACAACAGAAAAGCCCCCGCCAGGTTCACCCGGCGGGGGCTTCTCTCGAATGATTGTTCGGCGGCGTCCTACTCTCCCACAGGGTCCCCCCTGCAGTACCATCGGCGCTGTAAGGCTTAGCTTCCGGGTTCGGAATGTAACC
>NZ_JBFBNR010000061.1:0-39382 GCF_040687675.1 Kitasatospora sp. NPDC056731 | reverse complement strand
CCTCCTGACCTCTGAAGATCAGGATGATCAGACGACTGCGAGGTGGGTCCCATTTGATCCGCCGTTCAGCGGTCAGCTTTCACCCGTCGCCGACACGGCTTCGAGTCGTGGCTGGAGCGGGACCACGCGATGGCGCTGGACTTCGACCGCGATGTGGTGCGGTACTCGTCTCAGCCGATGTGGTTGTTCTGGGATGACGAGTCGGGGCGCCCGCGCTCGCATGCGCCTGACTTCTTCGCGCGGCTGGCGGGCGGCGGGGCGCTGGTGGTGGACTCCCGCCCGGAGGGGCGGCGCGGGCGGCAGCGGGACCAGGAGGCGTTCGCGGCTACGAAAGTGGCCTGCGAGCGGGTGGGTTGGCAGTACGCGCTATGGGGTGAAGCGGACGAGGTGTGGTCGGCGAATCTGCGGTGGCTGGCCGGCTACCGGCACGCTCGGTGCGGCGAGGTCACCACGACGGGTCGGCTGCTGCGCTACTTCGCGAGTCCGGGCGGCCTGATGGCCGGTGCGGAAGCCGTCGGTGATCCGGTCGCCACGTTGCCGGTGCTCTTCCACCTGTTGTGGTGTCAGGAGTTGGTGGTGGACCTGTCGGTGCTACTGGGCGAGCGCACGGTTGTCCGCGCTGCTGGTCGGGTGGTCAACCGGTGAGCGGGTTGGGTCGGCCGGGGGTTCTTCGGGTCGGTGATCGGATCGTGTTCGGGGGCGGCGAGCACACGGTGGTGGCCGTGGCGGGTACGTCGGTGCGGCTTCTCGCTGTTTCTGGCGAGCAGTGCGTGGTGTTGCTGGCCTACTTGCAGGCTGCCCCGGACTTCGCCGTGGTGGGAGCCGGTCCGTCTCCCCGGCTGGCTCCGCACGGTCTTCTGGAGTCCGTGCCAGCGCAGGCGGCGGACCGGGCTCGGCTCTGGGAGCACCACCTGGTGGAGCTGGAGTGCGGGCTTCCGCCTAACGCGCTGCCGGGTGCTGTCCCGCAGCCGGAGTACGACCCCCAAGTGCACACCCTGGCCGAGCGGGAGGCGGCCAAGGCGCGAGAACTGACGGCACTCGGGGTGAAGGCGGAGCTGCGAACCGTTCAGCGGATGCGTCGGCGCTACCGCGAGCAGGGCGTGTGGGGACTGGTCGACGCCCGCTACGCGCGTCGGCGCAAGCCGACGGGCAACGTCGATCCTCGCGTGGTGGAGGCCGTCGTCGCGGTCATCGAACGCCAGACGCAGACCTCGACCGGCACAAAGGCCCGGGTTCGACGCCTGGTTGAGGACCAGATCGTCGCCGAGTACGGACCGGACACGGTGCCAATGCCGTCGACAGCAACGTTCTACCGGCTTCTGGACGCGGTGACCGTGGGTCGGTACACGTTCGGCTCAGCGGCCACCCGGCGCCAAGCCGACAACCGCCCCTCGGGCGTCTTCACGCCCACGATGGCGGCCCGACCGGGCGAGCAGGTTCAGATCGACAGCACCCCGCTGGATGTGATGGCGGTGATGGACGACGGAGTGGTGGGGCGTCCGGAGCTCACCATCGCGGTCGACATCGCGACTCGCACCATCTGCGCGGCGGTACTTCACCCAGCGAGGGCCAAGGCGGTGGACGCCGCGCTGATGCTGGCCCGGATCGTCGTTCCCGAGCCGATGCGCCCGCACTGGGCCGAGGCCCTGCGGATGTCCGCCTCGCGCATCCCGCACGCCCGGCTGCTGGACATCGACACCCGGTTGGAGCGGGCCGCGGCCAAACCCGTGATCGTCCCGGAGACCATCGTCATCGACCACGGCCGCGTGTTCGTCTCCGATGCCTTCGTTCGAGCCTGCCGCACACTCGGGATCTCGGTTCAGCCTGCCCACCCCAGAACCCCGACGGACAAGGGCGTCGTGGAGCGCACGTTCTCCTCGATCAACACCCTGTTCTGCCAGGACGTGGCCGGCTACACCGGACGTGACGTCACCCGGCGCGGAGCCGATCCAGGTGCTCAAGCGGCCTGGTCGGTGGCCGATCTCCAGGACCTGCTGGACGAGTGGATCGTGGCCGGCTGGCAGAGCCGCCCCCATGAGAGCCTGCGACACCCGTTCACCCCGGACCGACCGCTGTCGCCCAACGAGGCATACACGGCGATGGTGGCCGCCTGCGGATACGTCCCGCTGGCTCCCAGCGGGGACGACTACATCGAGATGCTGCCCGCCGTCTGGCGGACCATCAATGACTACGGCATCCGCATCGACCACCGCTCCTACAACGGCCCCGAACTCACCCCGTATCGCCGCCGGCACTCCGGCGTCACGGTCAAGAACGGCCAGTGGGAAGTCCATTACGACCCGCACGACCTCAGCCGTGTCTGGGTGCGCGACCACCATCACGGCGGCTGGCTCACGGCCCCGTGGACCCACATGCCCATGGTCCGCCAGCCGTTCGCCGATTTCACCTGGCGCTATGCGCGCCGGATCGCCGCGGAGCGTGGCGTGGACGCGAGCAACGAGATGGCTGTCGCCGTCCTGCTGGCCGGCCTGCTGCGGCGAGTCGAGGCTGGCCCTGGTCCCGAGCAACGGGCAACTGCCCGAGCACGCGCCGCCACCGCGATGCCCGGCCGCCTCCCGGCAGCTCTCCTCTCAGCCGCAACCCCGGCGCTGGATCCGGCGTCGCTGCCGCTGCCGTCCGGCGAGAGCAGTGAGTCGGAGATCGTGGAAGCGGAGGTCGTTGAGTCGGACGAGATCGTGCCCTTTGGGGTCTTCGACCCGCTAGAGGACGGCGGAGCATGGTGAATTCCGATGATGACGGCGGTCTCGACTTTCAACCGCTGGTCACCCGCGAGGGCTGGAAGGCCTTCGCCGACGCGCCACGGCCAGAGGCACCCGACCTCCTGCCGGAACTCGTCTTCCAGGGCCTGGACCCCGTCGAGCGGGCGGTCTACAACCAGGCCCGCATGACCTACCACATGAAGCTTCTGATCGTCGCGACCCCGATGATCCGCCAGATCACCACGCTCGGGCGGAAGCTGCTGGCCTACAACGCTCCCAAGACCACCGGCCGCCGGGGTCTGATCGTCTCCGGCCCCAGCAACACCGGCAAGTCCACCGCAATCCAGCAACTCGGCAAGAAGTACCACGTCGACGCCATGCGGCAGGCCAATCCCCACAGCGACCGCATCCCGGTCGCCTACATCGTGGTCCCCTCGGGCGCGACCCCGAAGATGCTTTCGATCGAGCTGGCAGCGTTCCTCGGCCTGCCGATCGGTGCCCGTGCCAGCCAGCACGAGATCACCCACACCGTCTGCACCGTCCTGCGGAAGGTCCGCTGTGGCCTGGTCCTCGTCGACTTTACCGACCGCAGGTAGTCCTGCCCGTGATGTCCGTCTGGGACTGTGACCAGCATGTCCCGGGCTTGTTTACCGACCGTGTCCGGGATGTCTGTCATGTTCTGGAGTCGGTACGGAGGACGAGTGGCACGGCGCGTGGTGGTCGGGGACCTGAGGGTCCAGCAGATCGAACGGAAGGACGGGCGGCGGTCGTGGACGATCGTGTGGCCCGAGGGGATGGTCCACACGGAGGCGGACCGGTTCCTGCGGCAGCATGACGGCTCGGGGACGCAGAGGACGTACGCGTATCTGCTGGTGGACCATCTGCGGTGGCTGGAGCGGGAGTGCCTGGCCTTCGACACGGTGAAGCTGCGGGACCTTGAGCGGTACATGGGCATCGTGGGCGCCGAGGTCCGCATGCCGCTCGGCGAGCCGTGGCGGGTGGGTAAGCGGCCCTACGGCCAGTCCGCGCTGTCGACTGCGGCGGCTTGCTTGAAGGGCTTCTACCTGCACCAATCCGCCCTCGGCGTGAACGGGGGGCTCGGCAAGAAGCTCGACACGTCCCGATTGCCGTCGCGGGTGGACCGGCGCCGCTCCTTCCTCGGGCACGTGAAGTCATCGGTGCCCACCAACCCGCTCGCGCCGAAGGGCCCGCACCGCCGGCATCCGAAGATGCTCCCGGACGGCGCGAGGGAGAAGCTGCTGGCCACGGTGAATGCGGCCCGGGACCGGCTGGTGGTGACCTGGCTCGCGGACGGCGGCCTGCGGATCGGCGAGCTCTGCGGGCTGCACCTGATCGACCTGCACCTGCGTGAGAACGCGGCCTGCGGCGAATGCCGCACCCCCCACCTGCACGTCTGCCACCGGCCGGGAAACCCCAACCGGGCCGAGGCGAAGACCAAGCACCCCTGGCGGGTCGAGCACGGCACCGTGACCGGCGGACTGATCAAGCGGGTCAGCCCGGCGATGGTGCACACCTACTTCGACTACATCACCACCGAGTACCCGCGCGGCGCCGGCCACGGCATGCTCCTGGTCCAGCTGCACGGCACCGACACCGGTCAGCCGTGGGCACCGGTCGGGGCCCGGCGGATGATCGGCCGGGCCGGGAAACGCGCTGGTCTCGGCCTCGTGAAGCCCCATGCCTTCCGGCACACGTTTACTTCCGCGGTTCTCGACGCGGCGGACGGCAACCTGCTGATCGCCCGGGACGCGGGTGGCTGGGCGTCGGCCGCGATGGTCGACGAGGTCTACGGACATGTCGACGTCCACGACCCGGCGTTCGACGCCGCACTGCGCGCGGTCTGGGGTGAGGCGTGATGCGACGGCAGGACTACCTTCGACCCCTGTTCGCCGAGCGTGAGGACCGGGTCGGCCGCGACCGGCTGGAGATCCTGACCGCGCTGATCGGCGGCCCGTCCTTCGACCCGATCTTCCGGCCGGACGTGATCGAGATCCCACCCGGCCACGCGGTCTACCGGTGGGCATGCGTCGTCGACCGATGTGAGCGCAGCCGGACGGGCGGGACGGATCTTTGCTCGGAACATCAGCGGCAGTGGGTCCAGGACAGCGAGCGCGGGGTGGGAAGGGCGGCCTTTGTGGCGGCCGCCCAGGGCCTGGAACGGCGTGTCGGGGCGGCGGAGACCATCTGTCAGATCTGCCCCGGACGGCCAGCGGCCCGCAACGATCTGCGGCTGTGTCAGCGGCATCTGAGCCGGTGGGCCGTGCGCAAGAACGACGGAGACGACAGCGAGGCGTTCGCCGCTTGGGTGAGCGGCGAACAGGCGTGCCCCGGCTACGGCCTCTGCGGCGTGGTTGTCTGCCCGAACCTGGCAGACTCCCCGCTGGGGTTGTGCTCGTGGCACGGCACCCGCTACCGCCGTGACGGCGAGCCCGGTGGGGCCGCGATGCCGGACAGCTGGTGGCAGCGATACGAGCAGTTCGGGAAGGCGGTCCCGATCGAGTACGCCGACCAGGCGGCGTTCCGGCGGTGGTGCGCTACCGTTCCCGCGCAACCCTGGTCGGGGCAGATCAACCTGCGCGGCCTGCGGCCCCTGGTGCGGGCCGAGATCCAGTGGGGACTGTTCGTCCATACTCAACGAGCCCGCCCGACCCGCTGGGACCTGGGCTGGATCCGGGCGCTGGTGACCACCTGCCGCTCGCTGGAGGTGAACTCGCTGGTCGACTTCGAGTTCGGCTCCGGTGGTTCCCCGGCGTTCACCGGGGCGATCGCGAAGGAGATCCTGCACGAGCTGCGACTGGTCTACTTCACCCCGCAGGAGGCCAAGGACGCCGGCTTCCTAGAGACCGAGCACTACGGGGTGCTGTTCCCGCACCGGATGAGCCACGTCGACCTGACCGGCATCCCGCAGCGCTGGCTGCGGGATCTGACGTGGGACTACCTGGCCGATCTGCTGAGGTCACCGCGTTGCCCGCGCTCGGCCAGCCCGATCGACGACCTTCGCCGGGCCGCCGTCGAGCTGGGGGTCTTCCTGGAGATCGAGGCTCCTGGCGGTGGTCATGACCCTGCGGTCCTGCGGCAAGAGCACGCCCGGCGGTTCGTGGCCGACCAGCGCCACCGCGAGCGCGAAGGGCTCCCCTCGCTGGCCGTCAAACGGCCGGACGGGACCGCGAGCATCGTCACCACCGTCACCCGGTCGGTCGTGTTCAACGCCGTCCGCAAGCTGATGCGCGAGGCGCTCGACACTGGCGCCGCGGAACGGCTGGGCCTGGAACGGGAGTTCATCATCGAGTTCCCGACCGCCGGCGCGGCCACCGGTCGGACCGCGCGCCGGCCCTTCCCCGACGAAGTCGCCCGGGCCCTGGCGGACGAGGCGAATCTGGCCGAGCTCGCCGCCACCTACGACGCCAACGACAACGGCGTCCGCGACATCTGGGAGACCACCGTCACCACCGGGCGCCGCATCGGCGAGGTCCTCAAGGTGCGGTGGGACTGCATCGGCCGCTACGGCGGCCTGGCGATGTTCTGGCACGACCAGACCAAGGTCGGCAACTACGACGCCGCGATCCGCATACCCGAACGCCTCTACGGGATCCTCGCCGAACGCCAGCGCAAGACCCTGGACCGCTTCACCGCCCGCTACGGCTACCGGCCGACCGGAGCCCAACGCGCCGGGCTGGCACTGTTCCCCACGACCTACCGCAGCAACGACGGGACGGTGGCGCTGACCCACCAGTGGTTCTACAGCCGGTTCCGACCCTGGGTGGACGCCATGGACCTCGGCCACTACGTCCCCCACCAGGCCCGCCATACTCTGGCCACCAGTCTGTTGCGCCACGGCGCCACCCTGACCCACATCCGTCGATACCTCGGACAGGTCAGTGATCGAATGGCGGAGCATTATGTCCACCTGACCAGCACGGATCTGGAAAACGTGCTCCAGCACGTCTGGGTCGCCGGTCCGGGTTCGGCCCAGCCCGGTGAACTCCTGGCCGGTGACGCCGCCCCGCTCACCCGCGAGCAGGCCCAGGCTCTGGCGATCGACCTGTCGCGCCGCAGCACTCCGGCCGAGGGCGGGTTCTGCACCTTCCAGCCCGTCGTCGACGGCGGTGCCTGCCCCTGAAGCCTGGACTGCCACAACTGCGACAAGTTCGTGCTGTCCGGCGCCGACCTGCTGTATTGGCGGCGAAAGCGTGAACAGTGGCGGCTGCTGGCTGAGGGTGCCCCCGACGACGCCACCGCCGATTACCTCCACCGCTACTTCGAACCCACCGCCCGCGCCATCGACGGCCTGGAGAAGGCCCTGGCCGCCCTCGGCCTCCTCGATGACGCCCTCGCCCTGGACCTGCGCAAACCCCAGGACTACTTCCACCGCGTGTGGTCGACCGCCTTCCGTGCCACCGACCTCGCCGACGCGGCCGGCAACGAGCAGGGCGAGTACAGCGATACGTGCTCAGCCGACGGCGACGATCCCGAACAGGAAGCTGCGTGAACACCTCCACCGTCCTCGACCTCCGCACTGCGGCGGCCCAGGCCGCCCGCCGCCGCAAGACCGAGACCGCGCTCCAGCGCGTCCACGACGCCATCGCCCGGATCCGACGCGAGAAGGCCCAGGTCAGCGTCGCCGCCGTCGCCCGCCGCGCAGACGTCTCGCGCACCTTCCTCTACGACAACACCGAGGCCAGAGCCGCGGTCGCCGCGGCGATTGCCGAGGCCGGCGAACGCCGGACCCAACTGTTCACCGACCAGGACGACGCCCGCGAGGCGACCTGGCGCGAGCGGGCCCTCAACGCCGAGGAAGCTCTCAAAGCCGCCCACACCGAGATCCTCACCCAGCGCAACCGCATCGGCGAACTCCTCGGCCAGATCCGCGACTTGGAAGCCGAATGGACCCAGGAAGCCGTCCAGCGGATCACCACCGAGAACACCACCCTCAAACAGCGCGTCCGCCAACTCACCACCGACAACCGCACCCTCGACGAACGTCTCAAGGCCGCCCGCTCCAACCTCCGCTTCCAGGACCGCCGCGTCGCCGACCTCGAAGCCCAGATCGCGGGCACCTGACAACCCCGGGGGGATGCCGCTCAGTCCGGTCCGGTGACCAGGGGAAACCCGTGGTCACCGGACCGTTCCGTATGCCAGGCTCCGGCATATGGAGCCCCACAACGAGCAGGCCGCAGGCGAAGTCCTGCATCAACGCGGCTGGCGCAAGGCATTCACCGTCCAAGAGATGGTCGACAAGTGGGCCTGGCTCGTGGGCAAAGTCGAGGACGGGTACAGCGACCTGGTGGACGAATACACCAACGACCTCTACAGCCGGAACTGGCTGCACGAGGCATGGCCGATCCTCACCGAGCGCGTGATCGTCCTGTGGACCCCGCAGGTCAAAGCCCTCGACGACCGTTTCCGGGCCGCCACCGTCTTCGACGACGGCATCTCCTTGTCACAGTTCCACCGGATCAGCGGGTTCGACCCCATCGATATGTGGTGGTGGCGGCGCCACCCTTGTCTACTCGTCGGCGATCTCGGCCGCTCGCTCCGTTCGGCAGGCGCCACCGACTGATCTTTGGGGCCGACGGCCATAATCACCTGACCAGCGGCTCAGCCAGGAGGGCGACTCGATCGGCCTCGATATCGAAACCGAGCACCGGATGGCCATAATCGCCCTCCGGGTCCATCAGCACCGACTTGCCCAAGCGGCGGCCGATCTCCCGCAAGAAGTCGCAGAACACATCAAGTCGCTCCTGGCCCTGCAACTCCCGCAGGTCAACGTCGAAGTCGACTTCATCGTCGCCAAGGAAACGGAAGATCGCCAGAACATCGGCAGTCGGCCAGACCCGCAGATTTGGGCACTCAGCGTCCGCCGGGCGGGATAGCACGGTCTCCGCCCGAGGCACCGGCAGCACAGTCTCGCCTTCGGAGTACTGGCACTGCCAACCTCTCGCCTCGACAAGATCAAGGACCGCTTGCCAGTCCTCCGCCGAGGCATCCGGGACACGCAAGTCCGGCAGCGACCCCATCAGGTCCGGGTCGAAGAAACACTTCACGTCATCCCACAGCAGATCAGCCACACCGCCATGCTGCCTGGTTCCCCGATCCAGCACAGCCTCGTTTCCCTTGGCCAAAGGACAGGGGCACCCTCAGATCACCCGGGCGGACGACAACATCGACCCCAACCCGGCGTCGCGAACATGTACTCTATGAATCGTCGCAGTTCAGAGCCGGTATCCGAGCTCCTGCGGTCGGTAAAATCGACGAGATCCACAACCTCGACCTGACCACACGCGCCGGAGCCGAGGCATCGGACCAGTTGAAGTACTTCTACGAGCAGATCCGGGCCACGTTCGTCTTCGCCGGAATCGACGTCGCCGAACACGGACTCTTCTCCGGCCTACGCGGACGCCAGATCGCCGGGCGGTTCCTCAGTACCCGTACCCGTGCGTTCGGCTACGACACCAACGAGGAGCGGTCGGACTGGAAGAAGCTGGTCGCCACCATGGAACAGTCCCTTCGTCTGCACCGCCACGCGGCCGGCTCCCTGGTCCGGCTCGCGCCCTACCTTCACGAGCGGTCCACCGGCTCCATCGGGGCTCTCGACCAGTTGATCCACCAGGCCGCGAACGACGCCATCGCGGACGGCACTGAGAAGCTCACCAAGAAGCACCTTGATGGTGTCCTGCTCGACACCGCCGCGCAGGGTGATCTGTGGGTGCAACCGGCGTCTCCTGGACGAACCCGTAAGGAGGCGTCGTGAACCTCTCCGACCTACCAGTTCGTAGACTGCCTCTGACCGTTCGGCCTCTCGCGGAGGAGACCGTGATCTCCTTCGTGACTCGTCTCGCCAGTGCCAACGAGATTCCGGCCGCCACGCTTTTCCGGCATCTCGCGCCCTGTCACCCGGGGCGACGCATCATCGACATGGATGCCGTACTGTCCCTCGAATCCTTGGAACGGCTCGCCGTTCTGTCCGGCCGGGACACTGACGCTCTCGCCCGCACCCTGCCCGGCCAAGACCACACCCCGCACACACCGCTGGAACTCGGCCGCCCGGGACTGCGCTGGTTCCGGACCCATCCCCGCCCTCAACTCGCATGCCTCCTCTGCACCTCCAGGCGCGGCATCAGCGATGCTGTCCGGGTTCGGGTCAAGGACGGCCGCCGGGTCTGTCGCGTCCACCGCCGCTGGACCGACGGCCTTCAGCGCGACCTGGCTAAAATGCCCGAGATCATCGACGCCCACGCACGCTATCGCGCTCTCCTGGACGGCCCTCGCAGGCTCCGCGCGCCAACGATGGTCTGGAAGGCCCAGTGCATCGCCCTCAACTGGTCCTGGGAGCGGATGCACCCCGTGCTTTCAGAACGCTGGGCGGTCAGGGCCAGGAAGCTCAACATCGCCTTTCCGTATCGGGGGTACGACTCACCGGCCGCGCAGTGCGTTGTCTTCCCCGAGACCGTCGCCCTGGCCGAGACACTCTGCCATCCGGACTGGCGCCGGCACGTGGCGATGGTCCGCGATGCGGATCTGGAGCACTTCTACCGGTATGCCTTCCAGGCTGTCGGGATCCCCAAGGCCTCGAATCGGTCACCGGTCCAAGGCGATCCCATTACCTTCTGGGCTGGGAACCTCCGCGCGGAGCATGCCAAGCGGCGCTTCGACTTCTGGCGAGATCCACTCGCTGCGGTTCTCACCCGGACCCCCTTTCCCAACATCCGCCACTTCGCGTGAGGAGCGAGGACCCAATGTCTCTCAACCGACCTGACGAACCGCAGGTCACAAGCCCGTCAGATCGCCACATCAATCAAGAACGGACAGCCCGATTCTCCGGAACCCGACTGACACGGGCTCGTCCGTGCGACAGGATGTCCGCCTGTCGTACTGGCCAGTGAAAGGCAGTCCGCATGCCGCAGCCTGCACCGCGACCGACTCCCGAATCGACCGACCTGCTCACCGCGGAACTGGTGGTGGACATGGCCGCCCCCGTGGCCCCGGCCATCTCGCCGGACGGTCGCCTGGTCGCCTACGGCGTGGTCGCGAACAGTGGAAGGGACGGACGTCCGCACAGCTCCGTCTGGGTCGCCGCCGCCGATGGCAGCGCGGCCCCGCGCAGGCTGACCGACGGCACGGCCCGCGGCGCCGCCCCGAAGTGGGCGCCGGACTCGGCTCTTCTGTTCTTCACCTCCGACCGCGAGGAACGGGGCACCGCTCAACTCCAGCGGATCCTTCTGGACGGCAGCGAGGACGTCGCCGAGACGGAGCCTCTGACCAGGTGGCGCGGGGGCATCGGCGACCACTACCCGCTCGCCGACGGCCACACCGTCGCGCTGCTCGCCGAGGACGAGCCCACCGCGGAGGACGAACGCCGGGACGCCGAGGGTGACGACGCGAAGGTCTGGGGCCGGCACCTCCCCGCCACCCGGCTGCACCTGCTCGACCTGGCGACCGGCGCGGTCCGCACCGTGGACGGCCTCGGAGACCGCCATGTCGTGGAGGTGACCCAGCGTCCGGACGGCGGCCCGCTGGCCGTGCTGAGCTGGGCCACCCCCGAGCTCGACCCCGGCGTCACGACGGCAGGACTGCACCTGGTCGCCCCGGAGACGGGAGCCGTCCAGGACCTGGGCCCGGTCGGATTCGAGGCGCAGTCCCCGGTCTGGTGGAATCACGACGGTGAATGGCATCTGGCCCACCTGGCGGTGACCCCCGGGCACTTGGTCGGCGCGCTCGCCGTGATCGACACCGTCCCGCCGGTGACCGGCCCGACCGTCGAACAGCGCAATCTCACGGTCGGCATGCCCGCCTGCCCCACCGAGCTGGTGCAGGTCGCCGACGGGCCGCCGCTGGCGCTGTTCGCCGACGGGCTGGACACCGCGCTGCACCGGCTCGATCCGCAGTCGCTGCGGTTCCGCCGATTGTCCTACGCGCCCGGCATGCTCGCCGGGCTCACTGCGAGTCACTCCGGACAGACCCTCGCCGTGCTGCTGAGCACCGCGCGCGAGCCCAGGAACGTCCACGCGGGACCCACGGGCGGGCCACTGCTCCGGCTCAGCGACACCAGTCCCGAACTGCGCGGGATCCGCTGGGGTGTCCAGGAACGGCTCAGCTACCAGGCGTCCGACGGACTCCAGTTGGACGGCCTGCTGATCCTGCCGCCCGGCCGGACTCGAGGCCAGGGCCCGTTCCCGCTCGTCACCATGGTCCACGGCGGCCCTTACTTCCGCCATGCCGACGAGTTCGCGCTCACCGCGGTCGACTGCGGGCAGTGGCTGGCGACCGCCGGATACGCGGTCTTCCTGCCCAATCCCCGGGGCGGGTCGGGCCACGGCCATGAATTCGCCGCCGTGGTGGCGGGCGCGGTGGGCGGCGACGAGTGGACCGACATCCTCGCCGGGATCGACCTCCTGGTCGCCGAGGGAGTCGCCGATCCCGAACGCCTGGGCATCTCCGGCTGGAGCCACGGCGGTTTCATGGCGGCCTGGGCCATCGGCCGAACCGAGCGCTTCAAGGCCGCCATGATGGGCGCCGGCATCACCGACTGGGGCATCCAGGCCGGGACCGGCGAGTGGGGAGTCATGGACGCGGCGCTCGGCGGCAGCACCGGCTGGAACGGGCCGGGACCGCACCTCCACGACCGGAACAGCCCGATCTCCCACGTGTCCCGGATCCGCACCCCGGTCCTGATCCTGCACGGTGAGCAGGACACCAACGTGCCCCTCGGCCAGGCCGTCCACTTCCATCGCGCACTGCGCCACTTCGGCGTCGAGCACGAGTTCGTCGTCTACCCCCGAGAGGGCCACGGGCTGCACGAGCGCGCCCATCAACTCGACGCCCTCCGGCGCATCCGCACCTGGTACGACCGCTGGCTGTAGGCCCGTACCGGGGTGGGCATCGAGTCATGATCAATGAGTGGCGCGCCCCTGGAGCCCTTCCTCTTTCGGTTCGCGGCCTGGTCCACCTTCTCCGGGATGACGGCTTCGATGCCGCGTCTGCGCAGGTGGGCCCGGTTGCTGCGGGACGAGAAGGCCCTGTCCCCGGCGGCCGCGTCCGGCCGGGCAACCAGTGCAGCCGGCGCCGACTAGGCTCGCCTCCGTGTCCGAACCAGCCCCTGACCCTCGCATGCAGTCCTTGATCAACCAGCTCCGGCCGGGGGCCGTGAGAACGGTGAAGGTCACCGGGTTCGACGGAGCGGACATCCTGGTGGAGCTCGTGGATGCCGAAGGAGGGAAGGCCGAGATCGGTCGGATTCCTCGACAGGAGGCGTCGATGCGTCAGATGGAGCATCCATCCGAGCTGTTTGAGGTCGGCCAAGAGATCAATGCCGAAGAGATCGGGCGCTGGCGCGAAGGTCAGCTTCACCTCTCCGCCAGGGCGTGCGAGATTCCGGCCCTTCGGTCCTTCCTCCTCGCGTTCGAACGAGGGCAGGTCGTCGCTGGGACAGTCTCCGAGGTTCACAACTTCGGGGTCTTCGTCCACGTCGATGGCGAACCGGACGGCCTCTGCACGGGCTTCGTCCGGGTGCCGGATCTGACGTGGGCCTGGATCAACCACCCCTCCGAAGCGGTCGAAGCCGGCCAACGGATCACCGCCGAGGTAATCATCGCCGAGACGCGCTCCGGACAGGTCACGCTCTCGTTGAAGGCTCTGCAGGAAGATCCGCTCATTCGGTTTGCGGATCAAGTCGGCCAGGTTCTCACCGGGCCGATCACCAAGATCGTTCCTTTTGGTGTGTTCGTGCAGCTTGCTCCCGACGTTGTGGGGTTCCTGCACCTCTCAGAACTGGCTGACGAGCGGGTCGAGACCCCGGATCAACTCGTCGATGAAGGCGAACTGATCACGGTGAAGGTCGCCGAGGTCGACCTCCAGCGTCACCGGGTGCGGCTGGGTGCCGCTGGTAGAGCGGACAGCACCGACCTCATCCGACGAAGCCTGGACCACCCACCGCTGGCAGACACGTCCCCACCGTCGCCCCTGGACACCAGCCCCTGAGGATCCCCACGCCCTCGGGGGACCGCCTCCCAAGTGGCTCGTACTGCGCGCCGCTTGTGCGGGGCCCGGTCAGCGGCGGGCCAACACCGCGACCTCCCAGCCGAAGCCCACCACCAACCGGCCATCCGGTACCACGGCCACCGCCCAGACCCGCAGTGGGAACACCAACTCCGGCCCGACCTGGTCGCCGGTGGTCAGGTCCCAGACCCGCACCGTACAGTCGTCGCCGCCGGTGACCGCCAGGGGGCGGCCCTCGACCACCGCCGTCGCCACCGCGTTCACCTCACCGGTGTGGCCGGTGAAGGGTTGGCCGATCCGCTGGACGGTGGTCAGGTCCCAGACCCGCACCGTACAGTCGTCACCGCCGGTGACCGCCACGGGGCGGCCGTCGACCACCGTCGTCGCCACCGCCAGCACGCAGTCGGTGTGGCCGGTCAGGGGCTCGCCGATCTGCTCGCGCGTGGTCAGGTCCCAGACCAGTACCGTGCCGTCGTCGCCGCCGGTGATCGCCAGGGGGCGGCCCTCGACCACCGCCGTCGCCACCGCGTTCACCTCGCCGGTGTGGCCCGTCAGGGGCTCACCGACCTGCTGACCCGAAGGCAGGTCCCAGACCCGTACGTCATCGAAGCCGCCGGTGATCGCTACAGGGCGGCCGTCGACCACCCCCGTCGCCACCGCGTTCACCCCCTCCTCGTGGCCGGTGGGCGGCTCGCTGATCTGCTCGCACGTGGTCAGGTCCCACACCCGCAGGGTTTCATCGTGGCTGCCGGTGACCGCCACGGGGCGGCCGTCGACCACCGCCGTCGCCACCGCCCACACCCAGCCGTCCCGGTCGGTGAGGTGACGGCCGATATGGCGACCAGCGGTCAGATCCCAGACCCGCACGGTCTGGTCAGAACTGCCGGTGACCGCGACGGGGCGGCCCTCGACCACCGCCGTCGCCACCGTGCCCACCTCGCCGGTGTGGCCGGTGAGCGGCTCACCCACCTGGCCGCCCGCGGTCAGGTCCCACACCCGCACCATCCCGTCCTGACTGCCGGCGATCACGTGGGGACGGCCGTCCAGCACCGCCGTCGCCATCGCCCGTACCTTGTCGGTATGGCCGCGCACCGGCTCGCCGAGCGGCTTGCCCGTGGCCAGATCCCACACCTGGAGCGTCCAGTCCTCGCCTCCGCTGACGATGCAGAGACGGCCTTCGATCGTGGTCGTGACCACCGACAACACCCATCCGTCGTGACCGGTGAGAGGTCGGCCGAGCTGCCGGCCGGTGGCCAGGTCCCACACCCGCACGGTCTCGTCGTGGCCACCGGTGACCGCCACGGGACGGCCGTCGAGCACCCCCGTCGCCACCGCTCGTACCGCCTCCTCGTGGCCGGTGAGCGGCTCGCCGATCTGCTCGCGGGTGGTCAGGTCCCACACCCGCGCGGTCCCGTCGTGGCTGCCGGTGACGGCGACGGGACGGCCGTCGAGCACCGCCGTCGCCACCGAGTACACAGCAGAGGTGTGGCCAGTGAGCGGCTCGCCGATCTGCTCGCCCGTGGTCAGGTCCCACACCCGCACGTCGCCGCTGCCGGTGACCGCGACGGGACGGCCGTCGAGCACCGCCGTCGCCACCGCCAACACCCCGGCGGTGTGGCCGGTGAGGGGTTGGCCGATCTGCTCGCGCGTGGTCAGGTCCCACACCCGCACGGTCCGGTCACCACTGCCGGTGAGCGCCACGGGGCGGCCGTCGAGCACCGCCGTCGCCACCGCGCACACCTCGCCGGTGTGGGCGGTGAGGGGTTTGCCGATCTGCTGGCCGGTGGTCAGGTCCCAGACCCGCACGGTCCGCTCGGAACTGCCGGTGACTGCCAAGGAACTGCCGGTGACCGCCAAGGAGCTGCCGGTGACCGCCAAGGAGCTGCCGGTGACCGCCACGAGGCGGCCGTCGACCACGGCCGTCGCGACCGCCAGCAACGCATCGGTAGTGTGGACGGTCGGAATACGACGCAGGGACCGGTCGAGCTGGCCGCCGGTGGCCCACTCGACGCCCCACGGTGCGGCGGGTTCGCCCTCCACCGGTACCGCGGTGATCCGTGCCGACAGCTCCCGGTCCCCGTAACGGGCCGCGTCCAGCGCCAGCAGCTGTCGGCGTACCCCCGCAGTGACGTCACGATGCAGATCTGTCGAGGCCCGGTACACCGACGCGGCCAACCGCGCCGTCGGGCCCGACGCCGCGTCCAGCAACGCCAGTACCGATCCCGGGTCCGCGTTCACCAGGAACCCCGGATCGGCCAACCGCCCAACGGCCACGGCGGATTCAGCACGCTGGCGGATGCCCCGCAGATCATCAGACATGACCGGCACACTAGCCGTACCCAGCAACACGGCACCGCAGAAGGTACGACTGCCAGACCCCCCGCCTGCCAATGGGCAGGGCGACGCCCCCGACGGGCGTCGCCCTGCCGGGCACCCCGGGGATCAGCGGTGCTTGAACTCCTCGATGGCCTCCCGGACGGTCTCCTTCATCTCCTCGCTGCCGATGTGCCCCGAGTCCTCGGAGATGTGCAGCCGCGCGCCCGGCCACGCCTTCGCCAGCTCCCACGCCGTCTGCACCGGGCCGCCCATGTCGTGCCGGCCGTGCACCAGCACCGCCGGGATCCCGGCCAGTTTGTGGGCGTTGCGCAGCAGTTGGTCCTCCTCCAGCCATGCGCCGTTGCTGAAGAAGTGGGCGCAGATCCGGACGAACGCGATCTGCGCGTCGGCCTCCCGGGCGCTGTACATGCCGGGCGAGCCGTTGGGCTCGTTCGAAATGACCGCGTCCTCCCAGGCGAGCCAGTCGGCGGCGGCCTTCTCCCGGACCGCCCGGTCGGGGTTCTCCATCAGCCGCGCGTAGGCGGCGAGCAGGTCGCCGTCCCGCTCGTCCTCGGGCACGCCCTCGCGGAACCGGTCCCACGCCTCGGGGTAGAAGGACCCGGCGCCCCGGTAGAGCCAGTCGGTCTCGGCCCGGCGGGTCGTCGTCACCGCCTGGATGATGATCTCGCTGACCCGCTCGGGGTGCTGCTGCGCATAGGCCAGCAGGAGGGTCGAACCCCAGGAGGCGCCGTTCAGCAACCACCGCTCGATGCCGAGGTGCTCGCGCAGCCGCTCCATGTCGTCGATCAGGTGCTGCGTGGTGTTCAGGCTCATGTCCGCCGCCGGGTCGCTGGCGTGCGGGGTGCTGCGGCCGCAGTTGCGCTGGTCGTAGCGGATCACGCGGTAGCAGTCCGGGTCCCACGCCCGGGTGGGCCGGTCCGGCGTCCCCGCCCCGGGGCCGCCGTGGACGTACAGGACGGGCTTGCCCTCGGGGTTGCCGAGCTGCTCGTAGTAGACCCGGTTGCCGTCTCCGGCGTCGAGGAAACCGTGGCCGTAGGGACTCGTCGGAGGATAGAGATCAACCATGACCGTCGATCCTAGGGCGCGGGCGCGCTCGGGGCCCGCGCTTTTCCGCCCAACCTGTGGCACGGGAACGGGCGTTCGGGGAGTTCGGGGAGTTCGGGGACCGGCCGACCTGAGGGCGTTTCAGTCCAGTGGGAGGGCCATCTCCAGGATGCGGGCCTGCGGGTCGAGCCCGTACGGGGTCTCTCCGCCGGTGTAGGTGAAGCCCCGGTGCAGGTAGAAGGCGGCGGCGCGGGCGTTCGCCTCGTGCACGCCGAGCAGCATCCGCTTGGCGCCGCCCTCGGTGCGGGCCCAGTCGGTGGCGGCGTCCAGCAGGGCGTCCGTCACGCCGCGTTCGCGGCCGCGGTGTTGCGGGGCCACCCAGACGCCGATCAGGACGGCGGTCGCGGCCTGGTCCCGGTCGGGGACGGACAGCATCGTGCCGACCCATTCGCCGTCCGGGTCGACGGCCGCCAGGCCGACGCTGCCCGGCTCGTTCAGCCGGGCCGTCCGGGCCCGCCAGTCGGCCTCGCCCAGGGCCTGCGCGGCGGCGTGGGTCTCACCGAACGCCATCGGGAAGTCGAGGAGCTGGGCCAGCCGCACCTTCCGCAGGCGCTGCCAGTCCTCGTCTCCCATCCGCTCGATCCGGTACCGCATGTTCTCCGACCCCCACTGCCGCAGCTGCCTTCGCCGACGGTGGTCACCTCCGGCGAAGGCAGCATAGCTGCAGGTCAGGGCCTGATGCGGACCGGTCAGGGCTTGATCCGGACCACCTGCGGGTCGTGGTCGCTGGCCTGCTGGGCGAACTCGGCGTTGATGTGCACCACGTCGTACTTGGCGTAGCCGACCTCGGGGCTGACCAGGATGTGGTCCAGCACCTGCGAGTTGCCCTGGTAGACGTAGGAGTACTGCTCGGTCTCCGGCAGTTCGTTCACCAGGTCGCGCAGCACGCCGTCCTTGGTGAGCGCGGCCAGCGCGGGCGAGAACTGGTAGTCGTTGAAGTCGCCGAGCGAGACGACGCGCGCCTCCTTGTCGGCGGCCAGCAGCTTGGCGACGAAGGCCTGCTCGATGGTGGCCTGCTTGACCCGCTGCACCTCGGAGCTGCGGGTGGGGGCCTGGAAGCGGCTGTCGATGCCCTGATCGCCGCCCTTGCTGTTGAAGTGGTTGGCGATGACGAAGACCTTCTTGCCACGGAAGGAGAACTGCCCGACCAGCGGCTTGCGGCTGTTGGTCCACGCGTCGTCGGCCGGGGCGATCCGGCCGGGCGAGGCGGTCAGCGCGGTGGTGGCGCCGCTGCCGGCGACGTCCACGGCGCTGGTGGCGGCGCCGCCGGGGATGTCGGTGAAGGAGACCCGCTGCGGGTTGAACAGGAACACCTGCCGGATGTTGCCGCCGGGCTCGCCGCCGTCCTTGCCGTCCTGCGGGTCGATCGAGCGCCAGTCGTACGCCGGGCCGCCGGCCGCCTTGATCGCGGCGATGAACTTGGCGACGGTCTGGCCGGCGTCGACCGTGCCGTCGTTCTTGGCGCCGTTGTTGTCCTGGATCTCCTCCAGGGCGATGATGTCGGGCGAGCGCAGGTTGGTGACGATGCCCTGGGCCAGCTCGGCGAACTTGGCGTCCGGGTTGCCGGGGGCGAGGTTCTCCACGTTGTAGGTGGCGATGGCGAGTTCGCGGTCGGCCGCCTTGGCGGTGACCTCGCGCTGGAGGTGGTTGTCCTGGAGCGTGCCCAGGGTGCCGGCGACGAGGGTGTAGCCGCCGAACTGGTTGTAGTCCAGCGGGCCGGTGGTGGTGCCGGTCAGCACGTCGCCCACGTTGGCCACCGGGAACGGCTGCTGCGGGGTGACCGCCGCCTGCTGCTGCACCATCAGACGGCCCACGTTGGGCTCCGCGTACGACTCGTACAGCACGCCGCCGCGCTTGCTGCGCTGGTCCTGCCGGTCGGCGGCGACCCACAGCTCGTTGTACTTGTCCGTCGCCTGTATCACCCGGACGTCCTTGACCTGGACGAGCATGCCCTCCAGCGACTCGTAGAAGTCCAGGGCGTACTTCTCCGGGTTGAGCGGCAGCGCGTCGATGCTGCCGCCCGCGGGCGCCGGCGGGGCGTAGGTGCCGGGGATGTTGCGGGTGTCCACGACCACCGGGGCCGGCAGCGGGTTGCCGGAGGACAGCACGGTGACGGCGGGGCCGGTGAGCTCGGTGACGGACTGCGAGCCGCCCGCGAAGGCCGGGTAGTACTCGGTGACCTTGCCGCTGACCAGGACCGAGTCGCCGGCCTTCACGGTCGGGTTGCCGCCGGTGTAGACGAAGACGCCCTCGCTGGTGGCCGGGTCGGCGTCGGGGTTCGGGTCCTGCATCCAGAAGCCCTTGGCGCTGCCGTAGGCGCGCACGCCGGTGACGACGCCGGGCACACCGGTGACGGGCTTCCCGGCCTGCGGGGAGATCCGGGTGGTGCCCTGGATGTCGTGGATGCGCAGCGGTCCGGCCTCGGCCGGGGCGGCGGTGGGCGCGGCGTTCGTGGCGTTCGCGGCGGCGTTCGTGGCGGCGGGCGCGGCGTTCGCGGCCGGCAGCGGGACGAGCACCAGCGAGGCGGCCAGTCCGGCCGGGAGGATCGCGGCGCGCAGCAGGGCCCGGCGGGGGCGGGGAGCGGGGGCGGTGGTCACCGGGGCATGACTCCTAGCTCCGCCGTGCGGCACGGTCGTGGCACGGCGGTCGAGGGTGGAGCGGGGCACAGGGCGTCGTCCACCCGGCGGGTCTGCGGCCGCCGGGCCGTGACGCATGGTCAGGCGGCGTGCCCATGGCACGCGCTACCCGCGTAGATGAAGCGGAAGCCGGTCACCCGCCCCCCGCAGCGACCCCAAGATACGCGCGTAGAAAATGACGCGACAAGACCCCGTCAGTGAACTTCTGGTTCCGCCCCGGCGTCCGCCCTGACCCCTACTCCTATCTCCGCCTCAGCCCGCCCCCTCAGCCCGCCTCGATCCGCTCCACGATCAGCTCGCACAGCTCGTGGGTGCGCAGGGCGTCGTGCGCGTCCACGGTCTTGCCGGCCCGGACGGCGTCCAGGAAGGACTGGACGCACTGCTCGATGCCGCGCTGACGGGCGACGGACACCCAGTCGCCGCGCCGGCGGACGGTGGGCTGGCCGCGGTGGTCGATCACCTCGGCGAGGTTGTGCACCGCCCGCTTGGAGTCGGCGCCGGAGACCTCCAGGATCTCCTCGGTCGAGCCGGAGAGCCGGTTCATGATGCCGAGCGCCGTGAAGCCGTCCCCGCCGAGGGTCAGGACGACGTGCTCGACCAGCCCGTCCCGGACGCGGGCGCGGACGTCCACCTGCTCGATCTCGCCGGGGGCCAGGAAGCGCAGGGTGTCGACGACGTGGATGAAGTCGTCGAACACCAGGGAGCGGGCGGCCTCGGCGAGGCCCTCGCGGTTCTTCTGCAGGACGATCAGGTCGCGGGGGCGCTCCTTGGCCTGGGCGTAGCCGGGCGCGTGCCGGCGGTTGAAGCCGACCATCAGCGAGCGGCCCGTCCGGTCGGCGAGGTCGACGAGCCGGCGGGCACCGTCGACGGTGTAGTCGAGCGGCTTGTCGACGTAGACGTCGACACCGGCCGTCAGCAGCTGCTCCACGATCGGGACGTGCTGGCTGGTCGCGGCGTGCACGAACGCCGCCCGGATCCCGCTCCCGATCAACTCCCCGAGATCGGTGAAGCGATTCTCCGGCGCAATCCGGTACGCGTCACCGATCCGGTCCAGCTTCGCCCCGTCCCTGGTCATCAACCGCAGGTCCAGCGCCGGCAACCCGCCCAGGACCGGCAGATACGCCTTCTGCGCAATGTCACCGAGGCCGATCACGCCGACCGGGAGAAGGCCGTCAGGAACAGAGGTCGAGCTCATACGAATCTCCATACTCATGCGCCGGAACCATCCGCTCCACCCTATTCGCCCGCTCCCGCACCCCACCAACCCGTCGCAGGCGCCCCGCAGCGGCCCGACCACGCAAAACCTCCCCCACAGCCAAACGTCAGCCCCCACTCCGAACAGCCCTGCGCCACCACCCCAGAACCCGACTACCACAAGGCTTGACAGCGGCGGGCCGGCGCCGTTCGCCGGCCGCACCCACCGTGGCACCAAGTGCGCCACCGGGAGCAGGAAGCTGACATCGGATCATGTGTTCGAATCGCTCCTCCGCTGGCAGGGTTGAGCTCGCAAACGACGGACGGGAGTGCCATTCGGGCGCTCCCCGCGTGGAGGCTTGGGAGGCGTCCTTGGGGATCAAGGGGTGTGTCGGCCGGGGTGGCGCGAAGCTGGTCGGGGCCGTGGGACTGCTGGTGCTGGCGCCGCAGTTGGCGCCCTCGGCGACGGCCCCGGCAGCCTCCGGCGGACCGGCGCATTCGGCGGGGGTGGTACGGCAGGCGTCGCCGCACGTGGTGGCGACCGTTCCGTGGAAGGTGCGGAATGCGGATCTGGTCAATGGCTGGCAGTGAGGAGGCCGGCCCGGGCCACGAGGTGTGGGTCGCGGCCGCCGGGGAGGCGGCGGGAGCCGCCGCGACCGCGGCGATCCGGCTCGTGGGGCTTCTGCCCGCAGGCTGGGCCTGCGGGCAGCGGATCGAGGGCCGGCGGATCGTCCTGCGGGTCGCCCCGCCGGGAAACGACGGGGCGGGAACAGCGCAGACGGCACAGACCGTGGAGCGCTGGCTGGCAGGGGCCCTTGAGGACCGGGCGCTCGCGCACTGGCGGGCCGTCCCGCCGGAGGCCTGACGCCACGCGGCAGCCGGTCAGATCCAGCCGCGCTCGCGGGCGAGCAGGGCCGCCTGGGTGCGACCGCCTGCGCCCAGGACGCGCAGGATCTCGGCGATGTGCCGACGGTAGGTTCGGACGGAGATGCCGAGGTTGCGGGCTCCGGTCTCGTCCTTGGCGACGCGGCACATCTCGGCCAGGACCAGCTGTTCCATGGCCGAGAGCCGGTACTCGGCGGTGTCCTCCGCGCCCGTCGGGTCTGGCAGTTCGGCGGCCTCGTCCCAGATCTTCTCGAAGAGGGCCAGGGCGTTGGCGACCAGCCCGGGCTGGCGGGTGAGCAGGGCGCCGCGGGAGGTGTCGGCGGGATCGGCCGGCACCAGGACGGTCTGGCGGTCGTAGAGCAGGATGCGTTCGGCCAGCTCGTCGATGACCCTGATCTCGGCACCCTGCGCGGCGAGTTCGTGAAGGTACCCGGCGGTCGGCGGGTGCTCCAGCGCCCGGCCGAGGATCACGCTGCGGATGCGGACGCCACGCCGCAGGCAGCAGGCGTCCAGGGGGCGGGCGTGGGCGATGTTCTCCGGTGTCAGCTCGGTGTACGGCTCGGCGGAGAGGATCTCCTCGCGGGCGAAGAAGGCCAGGTCGTCGATGCGGGTGCGGATCTCGTCGAGCACCTCCAGCCGCTCGACGTCCTGGGCCGGGCGGTGCCGGGCGCCGCGCTCGCAGCGAAGTTCGTCGATCAACCGACGGGACTGGGTGACCTGTTGGAGCTCCTCGTGCAGCGCCTGCAGCCGGATGCGGCTCAGCCGTTCGACGGCCAGCTCCGGATCGGTGGCGGCGAGGGCGCCCGCCCCTGACGGCCGTAACAGGCCGAGGTCGACCAGGTGGTCCCGGGCCTCGCGGACGGCCGCGGGCGAGCTGTGCAGGAGCAGGTGGACGTCCTCGTCGGAGGTGTCCGGATTCCGCAGAAAGTGGCGATAGAGACGTTCCTCGGTCGAGCCGAGGCCGAGTACGGACATACCGGTGCCGTTCATGGTTTCCCCCCGTGACGCTTGGCGTGCTGTCTGACGACGGCCGCACGGTCGGTCGGACACCGACGGCCGGGTGCCATACAGGGGGATAGTAATCCACCAGCAGAGGAGTAGTAATGTGACTGCAAAGAACTGGAGGGTTTCGTGGGGGGCTGCGCCTGCCGCGCAGTCGAGTGAAACACCGACCAGGGAGGGTGAATTGGGAACGTTGACCGAGGCGCCGGTACGGGGGCCGATGGACTTCTCGGTGCTCACGGACCGGGAGCGGGAGGTGCTGGGGCTGCTCTCCTCAGGGGAGACCAACCGGCGGCTGGCCCGACATCTGGGCATCACGGAGCGCACCGTCCGTGCGCACACCGCGAGCATCGTGCGCAAGCTGTGCCTGCGGTCGAGAACCGAGGCGGCGCTCGTCTCCGCCCTGCACGCCGAGGAGTTGGCGGGCGGGACAGCCTGGGTGCTGGGCACCGCCGACTGAGGCCGCACTCGCACAACGGCGCCGGGCCCGTACGGGAGGAGATCCCGTACGGGCCCGGCGCCATGCCGTCCGCGGGCCGGCGCGCGACCGGCCCGGCGGCTCAGGGGATGAGGGCTCCGACCCCCTCGACCACCAGCATCCAGGTGGGCTGCCCGCCGGTGCCGAAGGCGGAGGCGAGGACGTACCCGATCGCGGCGTCGGCGGGGCGGGCGGGGGCGTCGTCCCGCCACTCCACGATGACGATCTGGTCGCCGTCGCAGGAGAAGTCGCCGAGGCGCTTGCCGTCACAAATGAGCCGGCTGCTGGGGATCGAGTCCGGGACGAGGACGTAGACGGCACCGTCGTACGTGGTCTCGACCCGGTAGGACTTCCGGCGGAGCTTGCCCCGGCCCGGCCGCAGCGGCACCGGCGAGCCGTCGACGGTCAGCGTCAGGTGGGCGGCGTCGCGGGTGCCGATGGCGATCTGCGGGTCCGGCTCGCTGCCCGGGTCGCGCTCCAGGACGGCAGTGGGGATCCGCTCCCCTGAGACGGTCACCCGGTCCTGGCCGTCGATGCGGACGGTGATCTCGCCGAACAGGGTGTCCTCGGTGGTGAAGGGGGCGGGCGTCGGCAGGTCGGTCATCTGCGATTCCTTTGGTGGGTCGTAACTCCGGCCGTCCGGAACAGAATTCGCGGGCCGGAATTCGCGGGCCAGGGTGATTCTCTCATTCGACGGAGAGGGAATCACCCGTTGGCGGGCGCCAACTGACTTCCCGCCAGCTCGCGGTAGAAGGCACTGCGGTCGAGCAGTTCCCGGTGGGTGCCCTGGTCCAGGACGCGGCCGCGGTCGAACAGGACAAGGCGGTCGGCCGAGGTCGCGGTGGACAACCGGTGGGCGATCAGCAGCACCGTGCACTCCCGCGCAGCCTGTTCGACGGTGGCCCGCAGGGCCTGCTCGCTGCGGCCGTCCAGGTGCGCGGTGACCTCGTCCAGGAGCAGCACCTGCGGGCGGCGCAGCAGCGCGCGGGCGATGGCCAGTCGCTGCCGCTCGCCGCCCGAGAGGGCCAGGCCCCGGGCGCCGACCTCGGTGTCGAGGCCGTCCGGGAGGCCGGCCACGAAGTCCGTCAGCAGCGTCCGGCGCAGCACGTCGGCGATCTCATCCTCGGCAGCGTCGGGGGCGGCGTAGAGCAGGTTCTCGCGCAGGGTCCCGGCCAGCATCGGGGAGTCCTGCTCGACGTACGCGATGCGACGGCGCAGTTCGGCCCGGGGCACCGCGCGCACGTCGGTGCCGTCCAGTCGGATGCTGCCGCCCTCCGGGTCGTAGAAGCGCTGGAGCAGGGAGAACAGGGTGGTCTTCCCGGAGCCGGAGGAGCCGACCAGCGCAGTGATCCGGCCAGCCGGCGCGGTGAAGCCGACACCGTCGAGCGCGGGGGCGCGGCCCGGGTAGGCGAAGGTCAGGTCGGCGACGGTGACGGCGGGCGCCACCCCGTCCGGGCGGACCGCGGCGGCGTCGACGTCGTCCTCGACCTCCATCCGGTTCAGCTCCTCGATCCGGCTGAGGGCGCCGAGGCCCTGCTGGAGCGAGGAGAAGCCGCCGACCAGCGAGACGATCGGGCCGCCGAGGTTGAACAGGTAGAGCAGGAAGGTGACCAGCGCGGCCAGGTCCAGGGTGCCGGTCGCGGCGAGCACGCCGCCGAGTCCGATCACGGCCAGGAAGGACGCCTGGACGACCAGGCCGGCCAGCACCGCGATCAGCGCTTGGTAGCGGGCGCCGCTCAGCCCCGCCTGGTAGGCCCGCTCGGCGGCGGCCGCGGCACGGGCCGTCTCGGCGGCCTCGCCGCCGTTGGCCTTGACGGTGCGGGCGGCGCCCAGGGCGCGGTCGAGGGCGGCCCCGATCTCGCCGACCGACTCCTGGGCGCGAGTGGTGAGCGTGCGGATCCTCGGCATCACCAGGCCCAACGCGATGCCGACCACCACCAGGACGGCCGCGGTGATGCCGAGCAGCGGCAGGCTGACCACACCCATCAGCCCGATGGTGGCGATCAGGTGGATCGAACCGTCGACCAGCTGGATCAGGCCGCCGGTCGCGGCGTGCTGCACGAGCGTGCTGTCGGAGGTGACCCGGGTGGTGAGGCTGCCGGGCTCGACGCGGTCGAGCTCGGCGGTGCGCAGCCGTATCAACCGGGCGATCAGGCCCTTGCGGACCTGGAGGACGACTCGCTCCGAGGTGCGCTCGCCCAGCCACGCCTGTCCCCAGGTGAGCACGACGGAGAGCGCGAACAGACCGCTCAGGATCAGGATCTCGTCGCGCAGTCCGCTGCCGGTGGCGAGCCCGACCAGGACGTCCTGGACGACCAGCGGCTGGGCCAGGCCGGCCGCGCTGCCGAGCAGGGTGAGGAGCAGCACCAGGGAGAGGACCCCGCGGTGCGGCCGTGCGTAGGCGAGCAGCGCACGCAGGGCGGGCCGCTCGGC
Source organism: Kitasatospora sp. NPDC056731 (assembly GCF_040687675.1). NCBI lineage: Bacteria > Bacillati > Actinomycetota > Actinomycetes > Kitasatosporales > Streptomycetaceae > Kitasatospora > Kitasatospora sp. NPDC056731. The sequence goes on along the minus strand of NZ_JBFBNR010000061.1, from coordinate 13,577 downwards.
CGGAGTCTTTTCTGCGTCAGGTGTGGTCACGCCTGTATTTGTATCCCCTTCAATGCGCTGCTGGATATGGTCACTTGCGGCAATGCCGGGGCCGGAATTGGCACAAGGGTCCTTGCCGGAACGGGTCTTGCCGGGTGCGGCCATGCCGGAACGGGAATTGCCGGGTCCGGCGATGCCGCAATTGCCAGTGGTGGAAGGGATTTCCGACGGGTCAGGATGTGACTGTCCGCAAGGGACACGGCCCGCCGGCCGATCCGGGAACAACCGGTCGCCGGCCGACGGCCCGGTATCGGAAGTCCATTTCCCAACGGAGGTTTGTCCTCATGCAGCACACGACCGAGCAGGACCTGTTCGACGGCTACACCGCCTACACCTCGGCGGCGGAGCTGGGCCTGGCCGACGGCAACGAGGCCGGTCCGGCCTTCACTCCCACCATCCCGTGGGCGATCCGCGCCACCATCATCTCCGCCAAGTCCTCGCAGCAGTGCGCCGCCGCGCTCGGCTCGCTCGCCGCGCGGACCATCGAGAGCAAGTGCTGATCACGCTCTGACCCCTGGGGCGGGACGGCGTCGGAACTCCGTCGCCGGACCGCCCCGGCTCGTCCGGCCGGAACGTGAAAGCACCGAGGAGGCGCAATGGAAGACGACGCGGGAGTGCCCGACCCAGGATTCCGGCGGATTCTCCTGGCAGGCACCGGGGCACTCGGGGTGGCATTCCTGCCCTTCTGGATCAACTGGTTCAGGAACGCCCTGCCGGCCGTGGAGTTGCGGGTGGTGCTCACCCGTTCCGCCTGCCGGTTCGTGTCGGCGGGCGCGGTGTCCGCGCTCGGCGGCCGCGAGGTGTTCGTCGACGAATGGGTCGACGCGCCGCGCACCGGCGGGGAATCCGGGCCGGCGGCGCCGCACGTTGAGCTCGCCCGCTGGCCGGACCTGGTCCTGGTGCACCCGGCCACCCAGCACTTCGTCGCCCGGTACGCCCTCGGCATCGCCGACACCCCGCTGCTGCTCGCGCTGCACGCCACCGACGCCCTGGTGGGGTTGGCCCCCTCACTGCCTCCCGCCGCCGAACGCAACCCCGTGGTCCAGGAGCACCTGCGGACGCTCCGCGCCCGGCCCGCGGTGGTGGTGGCGCCCACCGTCCCCGCGGCCAGCGCCGCCACCGGCGACGTGGCGGACGGCGGCGCCGCGCCGCTCACGGAACTGCTCGCGCTCTGCGCCGACCGGCACGGGGAACACCGCCGGAAGCCCGACGGGGAGGGGGCGACATGACGTCCGGCCCCGTGGAAGCCGCGTTCCCCGCGAGCCTGGACGGACTCGACCCGGTGGCCGAGTACGCCACCGGCCTCCAGGCCACCAGGGTGCTCCGCGCCGCGGACGGCACGTTCTGGTGGTGGCAGCGGCCCGGCCCCCGGCACCCGGGCCCGCTCACCGCGCCCGCCGTCCCGGTGCCGCCCCGGCCGCCGGACGACCCGGGCGCCGCCCTCCTCGCGCTGCCCCGGCAGCTCGGCGACGGGCTGCTCTACCGGACGCCCGGGCCCGCCTCCGCCGCCGCCTGGCTGCGCGACTTCCGCCCGGCGGCCCGCCTGCTGGTGGCCGGCGCCCTGGCCTCGGCGGCACGCGGACTGCGCGCCCTGCACCAGGCCGGGCCGCCCGCGCCCGAGCGGGCCGGCCCTCCGCCCGGGCTGCTCCGGCTGCGCGCCTGGGCCGTTTCGGACGACGAACTGCGACGCCGGGCAAGGCGCTTCTGGGGCCGTCGGCGAACCGGCCTGCTGCTCGGCTGGGCGACCGAGGCGGCGGAGGGCGCCGACCCGCGCCGGCCCGTCCACGGCTGGGCCTCGCTGGGCTCCCTGGTGCCGCCGCTGCACTCCGGCCGGACGGCCCTGCTCACCGGCCCGGACCTGGGCACCGGCCGCCCGGAGCTGGACCTCGGCTGGATCGTCGGCGACCTGGCCGAACTCGCCTGGCGCCTCCCGTCGTTCGACCGAGCACCGGCGCCGTACGACTCCGCCGCGCTGCGCCGGGTGTTCCTCGACTCGTACGGCCCCGGGCCCGACCCGGTGCTCACCGGCCGCTGCGCCGTCCTGCGGATCGCCGTCCACCTCCAGGACTTCGCCCGCTTCCAGGGCTGGGACGACGAACTCCTCGACTACCTCTCCTTCACCGCCGACCTGATCGACCACGAGGGACGGCCCGCGCTGCCCCCGAACCCCGGAGACGACCACCATGACCCCGCCTGAACCGGCCGGCGGACCGGCCCTGCTGCGCTACCGCCCCACCGATCCGGCGGCCTCCCCGGCCGTGCAGGAACTCCTCGACCACCTGGGGCTCGGCCGCCTGGACCCGGACGGCCTGACCGGCTACGGCGGCCGCAACGACAACTGGGCCGGCCGCACCGCCAGCGGCGAGCGGGTCTTCCTGAAGACGGTGGCCCGCGCGCCGGACGGCACCAGCGGCGAACTCGACCGCGCACTCTCCTTCGAGGCCCTCGCCCACCGCCTCCCGGCCGACTCCGCACTGCGCAGCCCCGAGCACCTGGGCAGCCACCGACCGGGTGCCGTGATCGCCTACCGGCTGCTGCCCGACGCCCGATCCGGCACCGAGGTCGCGCTGGACGACGGCTTCGACGACGAGCTCTGCCGCACGGCCGGCCGGGCCCTGGCCGCCCTGCACGACCTCGACCCGAGCGGCGCCGACCTGGACGACGGCGAGGCACCGCTGCCCCCGCTCGACTGGCTGGAGGCGCTCCCCTGGAGCGCGCTGCAGGACCGCAGCATGGGACAGATCGCCGCCTGGAAGCTCGTGCAGGACGACCCGGAGGTGGTGGCGGCGCTGCGCGGCCTGCGCGAGCGGGAGCGGACCGCGCCCCGCACCCCGGCCCACTGCGACCTGCGCTTCGACCAGTTCATCCTGGCCGACGGGCAGCTGTACCTGTGCGACTGGGAGGAGTTCCGGCTCGCCGACCCGGCCCGGGACGTCGGCGCGTTCGTCGGCGAGTGGCTCTTCCACGCCACCTGCTCGGCCTTCGCCCCCACCGGCGGCGGCGGACAGGAGGCCCCGGTCGGGTTCGACCTCACACACGACGAGGTGCTCCGGCGCGGCCGGGAGGGCCTGCGCCGCCACCTCCCGCGCGTCGAGGCCTTCTGGCAGGGCTACCTGGAGCGCCGCACCCCCGACCCCGGGCTCGCCGGACGGGCCGTCGGCTTCGCCGGCTGGCACCTCTACGACCGGCTGATCGCCACCGCCCAGGCGCACGCCACCCTCAGCCCGGTGGCCCGCGCCGCGGCCGGAATCGGCCGCACCCTGCTCACCCGTCCGGCCGGGGCCGAGGCCGCCCTACGGCTCCACTCCCCGACCCCGGCCGGGACCACGCCGCGGCCCACCCGACCGACCGGGAGCACCCGATGACCCCGACCCGCACCCGACCGCTCGCCCCACGCCTGACCGCCGCCCTCGACACGGTCACCGTACGGGCGGACGCCCAGCAGGCCGTCGTCGCGGGCCGCGAGCTCACCGCCGCGAGCCCGCGCGAGCTGCGCGGGATCCTCACCAACGCGCTCTACCGGGAACTCCACGCAGGCAACACCCCGCGCGCGGACGCATCCAAGACGGCCCCCCGCCGCAACGCCCGCGACACCGCGCTGGAACGGCGGTACGCGGACGGTGTCCCCCATCGATGGGCCCCGGCCGAGGGCCGGCTGATCGGTGTCCGGCCCCACGGCGGACACCTGATCGTTCAGCTGCCCGAGATCACCACCCGCATCCCCGCCGACCGACTGCTCGACCCGCCCGACCCCCGGCCCGGCGACCTGGTGCGCCTCGCCGTCGAGGCGGCCCGGCCGGCCCTCTCCCCCGGCTTCTTCTACGTCATGGGATCGCGGCGACCGCCCCGGCCGGCCGGTCCGACCCGCCGCCTCTTCGTGCACCTCACCGATCCCGACACGGCGACCGCGCACTGGGCCGCCGTACTCGCCGCGCTGGAACGGACCGGCGCCGGCTACCACGCCAAGGTGCTCTCCGACCCGGAGGACTTCCCGCGCCGCGACGCCCTGGTGGTCTACCTGCACGGCGACGACGGAACGGCCGAACGGGCCGTCACCCACGCCGTCCGGGGCCTGCCCGGGCGCGGCGCCGACATCTCGACGTTCACCGACGAACTGGCCCCCGGCCTCGCCGCGGCCTGGGACCCGGCCGACCCCCGCCCCGGCCAGCGCGACCTCAGCTTCGGCCAGCACCGCTGCCTCGTGCTCGCCACCGCCCTGATCGACCACGCCCTCGGCCCCGGCGGCCGGAGCCTCGCCGAACAGGTGGCCCGCGCCTTCCGGCAGGCCGGCATCGACCCCCTGCACCCCGCGCACAACACCACTGCGGACCCGGAGGACAACTGACATGACCGACACCGCACTCGAGGCCCGGCAGAGCACGGCCTGCGGCTTCGGCACCGCGCTGACCACCGCGTACAGCGAGGCGCTCGCCGGGGTGTACGACGACGTCTACCCCGACACCCCCGACCTCGACGACGTCGGGACGTTCCTGCTCACCCTCGCCCACCCCGGCGCCCGCGTCCTCGAACTGGGCGTCGGCACCGGCCGGGTGGCGCTCCGGCTCGCCGAGCAGGGCTTCGAGGTGCACGGTGTGGAGACCTCCCCGGCCATGCTCGCCCGGCTCGCCGAGAAGGACCCGCAGGGCCAGGTCGTCCCGCACCTCGGCGACCTCACCGGCCTCGACCTCGGCCGCACCTTCGACGTCGTCCTCGCGCCGTTCAACGTGTTGTGCTGCGCCACCGCGGTCGACGAGCAGATCGCTCTGATGCACGCGCTCGCCCGGCACACCGCGCCCGGCGGCCACGTCGTCACCGAGACCTTCGACCCGAGCGACCACCACGTGCAGAAGGGCAACGCCGTCACCACCCACCCGGTCGGCGAGCGGGGCGCGATGATCGAGTCCGTCGCCGTGCTGCCCGCCTCGCAGAACATGCTGGTGCAGAACACCCTCTTCCTCGACGGCGCCCCGCCCAGCTGCGCCACCACCGTCCTGCGCTACCTCTGGCCCTCCGAGCTGGACCTGCTCGGCGGCGTCGCCCGCCTGGAACTGGTCGCCCGCCACTCCGGCTGGCGGGAGCAGCCCTTCGACGGCGGGGACAGCCGCAAGATGTGCGTCTCCGTCTTCCGGCCGCTGGCATGAGCAGCCGTCCCCTGCCGTACCGGGAGCGGCTCGACAACGGGCTGCGGGTGCTGGTCGAGCCGACGCCCGGGCACGGCCGCGGGCTCGTCGCGGTGGCCCTGACGGTGGCGGCGGGCAGCGATGACGACCCGGCCGGACGGCACGGGATGGCACACCTGGTCGAGCACCTGATGTTCCCGAGGGGTGGGGCAGCGGGGCCGGACGCCGAAGAGGGTCACGCCGCCCGGGTGGCGTCCGCGGGCGGGGTCTGCAACGCGGAGACCCACCGCGACCGCACGGTGTTCCACACCGTGGCGCCGGCCCCGCTGCTGGACGACGCGCTGGGCTGGGAGGCCCGTCGGCTCCAGGAGTTCACGCCCTCGGCAACGGCGCTGCGCACCGAGACCGAGGTGATCGCCGAGGAGATCCGGGGCACCTCGACGGCCGGGCGGCTCTGGAGTTCCGTCCTCGCCGCGCTGCATCCCGGCGCTCGGGACAGCTACGGCACGCCGGGCGAACTGACGGGGACCACCGTCGCCGAGGCCGTCGGGTTCTTCCGGCGGCACTACCGGCCCAGTGCCATGGTGGTGTCGGTCGTCGGCGAGGCGGCCCCGGAGCGGGTGGCCGCCCGGGTCCGGAAGGCGTTCGGCGGCCTCGCACCCGACGCCCGCACCCCGCCCACCCGCCCACCGGACCGGGGCGCCGCGGCCGCCCCGCACGCCGGGCCCGGGCGTTCGGCCGTCACCGAACCGCTGCCCTGGCCCGGCGAAGCCGTCGCCGTCGGCCACCTGTCGCCCCCGCCCGCCCGGGACCTGCCCGCCCATCTCGCCCAGGTGGTGCTCACCGAGGTGCTCGGCCGAGGCCGCCTGCCCGCCCTCGTCCGGCACGACCCCCGGCTCACCTCCGCCCGGGTCAGCTGCGGCCTGTACGGGCAGTGGCCCGGCGCGACCGCCCCCGAACCGGTGCTGGCCGTGCTCGGCCGTGCCCCCGGTATCCGTGCGGAGGACGCCGCCAAGGCCTGGACCACCGCGCTGCGCGAACTCGCCCACCGGCCGCCCGAAGCGGCCGAACTGCGCCGCGCGGTCAACACCCTGCTGCTCGCCTGGCACCGGGGCGCGGACTCGTTGACCGCCCGTGCCGTCGCCCACGGGCACCACGCCCTGCTGCTGCCCGGCGGCGGGGCGGCCGCCCTCCCCGACGAGCTCCGGCGGACCACCCCCGTCGAGGTGTCCGCAGCAGCCCGGGCCCTGCTGGCCGGGCCCCGTTCCCTGACCGTCCTGGGCGGATGAGAGGCCATGGCCCCGAAGCACACCACCACCCCGACCGACCGACCGCACCTGGACACCGTCCTGCCCAACGGGCTGCGCCTGGTGGCCGTCCACACCCCGGACGCGCCGCTCGCCGAACTGCGCCTGGTGATCCCCTGGGCCCGGACCGACCCCGGATCGGCGGCGGCCCAGTACGCCCTCGCGGCCTGCCTCGGCACCGGTGCCCGCACTCCCGCCGGACGGTCACTCACCCGGCAGGACATCGCCGACCGGGCCGCCGACCTGGGCGCGGAACTCAGCACCGTGGTGACGGCGGAGTCCCTGGTCGTCTCCGTGGGAGTGCTCTCCCCCGGGCTGGCCGAGGCCCTCGACCTGCTGGCCGCACTGCTGCTCCGGCCGGTCTACGCGGACCACGAGACCGCCCTCGCCCACGCCCGGCTCCCCGGCTCGGGCCGCCGCCCGGCAGCGCGGACCCGGCTTCGCGCCGCCCTGCTCGCCCGGGCCTTCGGCGACCACCCGATGCTCGCGGCGCCGTCCGCCGCACCGCCCCCGCGGCCCGCCGAACTGCACTCCCTGCACCGGCGGACCGTGGTGCCCGCCGGGTCGGTGCTGCTGATCACCGGCGAGGCCGATCCGGTGGCGGTGGGGGCGTGGGCCGGCGCAGCACTCGGGTCCTGGCAGGGCGGTCCGTCCGACCTGCTCCTGCCGGCCTTCGCCCGTTCCACCCCCGACCCCGGCCGCACCACCGTCACCCCGGTGGACACCGCCGGACAGGCCATGCTCCTCACCGCCGGTCCGGCCGCCCGCGGCCACGCCCCGCTCCACCTCGCCCAGTTGGTGCTCGGCGGGCACGCGTCGAGCCGACTCGCCCAGCGCCTCCGCGACCGGCACGGCCTCGCCTACGCCGTCTCCGCCACCCTCCGGGAGAACCGGGCCGGCTGCTGGTTGGAGACCGAGGCCGCCGGGGCCCCCGGCACCGCCGCCCGCCTCGCCGACGAGGCCACCGGTTGCCTGTCCGAGCTCGCCGAGCACGGCCCCACCGCCGCCGAGGTCGAACGGGCCCGCGCCTACGCCCTCGGCTTCACCCGGTTCGCCCTCGCCACCCGCGCCGAGGAGGCCACCGCCCTGGCCGGGTTCCTCGCCGCAGGACTCCCCCTCGACTGGCTCGACCACTACCGCGGGGCACTCGCCGAGGTGACCGTACGACACGTCGCCGAGGCTGCCGCCGAGTTCCTCGACCCGACGCGGGCGGCTGTCGCCACCCTCGACGCCACCGCGCCGACCGCCGACACCCCCGGACCCAGGCCCGGACCCGGCGTCCTCCACGAGACGGAGCCCCCAGAGTGACCCCCGACCCGGCCGTGCTCTACCCCCTCCAACCCGACCACCCCGAGCTGGTCGCCCCCTTCGCCGCCGCCGCACACCGCAGCGGCGCCCGCCGGCTCTGGCTCTGCCAGTCCTTCCGCGCCGAACCGCACCAGACCCTGGCCTACCTCGCCGGCCGGGGGCACACCGTCCCGGTCGGCACCGCCGTCACCCTGCTGCCGCTCCGCCACCCGTACGAGGCCGCCGTGCAGGCCCGGTCGCTGTCGCTGCTCACCGGCGCGCCCTCCGTCGCCGGATTCGGCATCGGCAGTCCCGGCTTCGTCGCCGGCCTCACCGGGTGGCCGTACGCCAGCCCGCGCCGCGCCGTCCACGACTACCTGACCTCCGTCCGGGCCCTCCTCGACGGCGAGACCATCGCCCACGACGGCCGGTACCACCACCTTCAGGGCGCCCTCGCCCGGCTGCCGCACGCCGAGGTCGAGGTCGGTGCCGGCGTGCTCCGCCCCGGCATGGCCCGCACCGCCGGCGAGGCCGCCGACGTGGCCATCACCTGGATGACCCCACCCGGCTACCTCGCCCGCACCCTGCGCCCCGCGCTCCACGAGGGGGCCCGGGGGCGCCCCGCCCCGCCCCGGATCGCCACCGCCGTACACGTGGTCACCACCGCGCCGGGCCGCGACCCCCGTCGGCTCGCCCTCGCCGCCACCCGCGAGCACCTGGCCACCCCGCACTACGCCGACATGCTGCGCCGGGCCGGCGTCCCCGTCGACCCGCACGACCCCGACGGAACCGCGCGCGCCCTGCTCGACTCGGGCGTCGTCCTCACCGGGACCCCGGAGCAGATCGCCGAGGCCTTGCAGGAGTACCACCGCGCCGGAGTCGACGAGATCCTGCTCAACCCCTCGGCCGTCCTGCTCTCCGAGGGCGTCCACGCCGCCGCCGAGGAGATCGAGCAGATCGTCGCCGCCTGCCGCGCCACCCGACGACCGCAGCAAGCTGCCAACCGCGGACAGCATGCTGCCCCCGCACCGGCACCCGCACCAGCCGGCCGGGTGCTTGGCTGAGAGGACGTCGAGCACCGCACAACGGGCTGCGCTCGCACCGCACTTGATCCGTCAGGGAGAGGCCTCTTGACCGGCAATGACCACACCCCCGCGGCACCCGGGCGGCGCAACGGCGCCGACCGCGTCCACGCCGGCCCCGGTGGCCCGGGCCACGGCGACAGGGGCCACAGCGACGCGAACCACAGCGTCGCCTTCTCGGGCGTCGGCAAGCGCTTCGGCCCGCACCAGGCGCTCGACGACGTCACCTTCGCCCTGCGGCCCGGCCGGGTCACCGGCCTGCTCGGTCCCAACGGCGCGGGCAAGAGCACCCTGCTGCGCATCCTGCTCGGCCTCGCCCGGGCCGACCACGGCACCACCCGGGTGTTCGGCGCCGCGCCCGGCACCCTGCCCGACGCGGCCCACCGCATCGGCGTCGCCATGGACGCCCTCGGCTTCGCGCCGCGCCTCACCGTCCGCCGGCACCTGGAGGTCGCCGCCCGCGCGCTCGCCCTGCCGTCCGACCGCGTCGACCGTGCGCTGGAGCAGGTGGGCCTGGCCGGACCGCCCGCCCGCAGGCGCTACAAGTCCTGTTCCACCGGCATGCGGCAGCGCCTCGCCCTCGCCACCGCTCTGCTCCCCGATCCCGACCTGGTGGTCCTGGACGAGCCGTTGAACGGCCTCGACCCCGAAGGCATCCGCTGGATGCGCCACCTCGTCGAACAGCTGGCCGCGCGGGGCCGCACCATCCTCATCGCCAGCCACCTGCTGTCCGAGGTCGAGCAGAGCGTCGACGACATCGTCGTACTGCATCGCCGCGTCCTGTTCCACGGCTCGCTCGCCGACCTCGTCCGGCAGGGCGGCGGCAGCCTGGAAGCCGCCTACTTCAACCTGATCGACGGTCACGCCCAGGCCGCCGGCACCCCCCTGGCGGAGGCCTCCCGTGCGTGACCAGCTCTCGGCCGAACTCCTCAAGGCCCGCTCCGGCACCGCCCTCCCCGCGCTCCTGCTGCTCGCGCTGATGCTCGCCACCCTGGGCCAACTCGGAGCCGTCTACGCCGAATCCGGCATCGAGGACCCCGGCGCGGCCACGGCGGCCAGCCACCGCGTCCTGACCATGGCCGGCTCCTGCTCCCTGTTCGCCACCGTCCACGGCGCGCTGATCGTCACCGCCGAGTTCCGCTCCGGCGCGATCGGACGCACCGTGCTGCACGCACCCGGCCGCCCCGCCGTGGTCATCGCCAAACTGGTCACGGCCGCCGCAGCCGGGCTCCTGTTCGGGATGCTCGCGGTCCTCGCCTCGGCGGCGGTCGGCGCCCTCGCGCTCGCAAACCTCGGCAGCACCCTCGTACTCGACGCCCGCAGCTGGCAGATCGCCGCCGCCGCCGTCGCGGCCTGCGGCTTCGGCGGGCTCTGGGGCGCCGCGGTCGGCTGGCTGGTCCGCCACCAACTCGCAACCATCGTCGGCCTGCTGGTCTGGGGAACGGCCGGTCAGCTGATCGTCCTCGGCCGGCTCCCCGCCCTCGGCCGCTTCCTCCCGGACGGCGCCCAGTACGCCCTCCTCGGCGATCGGCTGACCTTCCCCGACGCACTACCCGTCCCCCTGGGCGCCCTTCTCCTCGCCGTCTGGTGCGCCCTGTTCGCCCTCGGCGCCCGCGCCCTCTTCCTCCGCCTCGACATCTGACCGCCGCCCAATACGACACGCCTGCCGACCAGCGGCTTGTCGACGTAGATGTCGACACCAGCCGTCGGCAGCTGCTCCACGACCCCGCCCCACCAGTCACTGCCGGATATTCCAACTCTCCTCTACCACTTAATAGTTGTTCCATCCAATGGCAATGGAATCCCCTAGGCTTCGATCCACCCGGTGCCCGGCGCGGCGCACCGGACGACAAGGGGAGGACATGATGAGGAGCCCGGCAAGCGCGTTACGGCGCGGATCCCGCTGGACTGTCTCGGCGGCGACGGCGGTGGCCCTGCTGCTCGGTGGGGCGGGTGTCTCGGGGGCCTCGGGGGCGGCCCCCTCCGGCGCTCCCGACGGCCCCGTCTCCGGCGTTCCGGGGGCCGTCCGGCTCGCGGAGTTCACCTGGGAGAAGGTCACCGAGGCGGTCAGTGCGGACGGCCGGACGGTCTACCTCGTGCTGACGGACGTGGTCGGCGGGCGCCAGGGCGTGTACCTGTCCACCGTCGACACGCAGACCGGCACGGTGAGGGCCCGCCTCCCGCTCGGCGACCCGGCACCCTACGGGCGGCCGGCCCTCAGCCCGGACGGCGACCGGCTGTACGTCGGAGTCGGCTCCGCCGTCTACGTCATCGACACCGGGACCAACACGGTCAAGGCCCGCATCGCCACGCCGGCGCAGCAGCTCCCGGCCGGCTGGACCCCGGGCGCGGCGACCAGTCTGGCCACCGACCCGGACGGCGAAACCCTCTACGTCGGCCAGTCCGGGCCCTCGGGCCCCGCCGGGCAGGAGGAGCCGGGCCGGATCCTGGAATTCTCCACCGGCGACCAGGAGTTCATCGACCAGACGGCGGTCACCGCCCACACGGTCAACGATCTCGCCGTCCTGCCCGACGGGAGCTCCCTCTACGCGGGCACGAACCTCGACCTGCTGCGCCTCGACATCAGGACCGGGCTCGGCACCACGAAGGTCGTCGACTTCGGTGCCAAGGACGAGCTGACGCTCTCCCCCGACGGCTCCTTCCTGCTCGCGCTCGGGTCGGTCCGCACCTACTCCGTGGGCATCGGGCTCGACACGGGCACGGACAAGGTGCGCTACCTCATGAAGTACGGCTCCGGCTACTTCGAGTTCCACCACCCGGCGATGAACACCGACGGCAGCCGCGTCTACCTGCTCGGCGGCCCCTCCTACACCATCCCCGTCCCGCTGTACACGCTCGTGCCGGGCGAGAACCGGTTCGACCAGAGCGTGCGCCTCTCCGTCCCCGAGACGTACATCCACGCCCTCGCCACCGGGCCGGACGGCCACTCGCTGTACGTCGCCGGCTGCCAGTACTCCGACTCGGCGAAGGGCTGCTTCCTGCGAACCCTGCAGATCTGACGCCGCGCCGGTCCGAGCGCGCGGGCGGCCCGTACGAGCACCTGCTCGCACGGGCCGCCGCCGTTTCGCGCGGCGGTTGACCTCAACTGGCCCACCACCACCGCCGGTACGACCCAGTCCACCGCGGCGATCAACGGGGCGCTGAGCCAGCTCAACGCCGTCACCCCCGGCTCGTCGACCAGTTTCACCAGCCCCGGCTGGACCTCGCACTCGCTCGGCGGCGTGCCGCTCGGCGTCGCGACGGACTCCGGCGGACAGCTGAAGAACTACCCGAACCTGTTCGTGGTGGACGGCTCGCTGTTCCCCGGCGGCGGGCTCCAGGCGACCCCGCCGGCGCTCACCATCACCGCGCTGGCCGACCGCCTGATATCCGCCATCGCCGGCTCGGCGATGGTCACCGCCTCCTCCTCGGCCGCCGCGGGCATGGCATCCGCGGCCGCCTCCGACACCTCCCTGCGGTAAGGACGCATCGTCAAACCCCCACCCGCGTGACGGCATTGGACACGCACCCTGAGACTGGTCCGCAAGGCGCCCGGTGCCCGCGAGGTTTCGCGGGCACCGGGGCCGACCAGCCTTCATCAGGCCGCGGCATCCCCCGTGCGGCCTGTTCGCACTGATCGGAGAACCATGACCACCAGGAAGCTCGGCACCAACGGCCCGCTCGTCTCCGCCCTCGGCCTCGGCACGATGGCGATGGCGGGCAGCTACGGCGCAGCCGACGAGCAGGAGTCCGTGGCCACCATCCGCAAGGCCCTCGACTCCGGCATCAACCTGATCGACACCGCCGACTTCTACGGCCCGGGCACCGCCGAGCAGATCACCGGCCAGGCGATCGCCGGGCGCCGCGACGAGGTCGTGCTGGCCAGCAAGTTCGGCATGCGCACCCTGGAGGACGGCCGCCGCGTCGTCGACGGCACCCCCGCGTACGTCAAGGAGGCGGTGGAGCTGTCGCTCTCCCGCCTGGGCACCGACCACCTCGACCTCTACTACCTCGCCCGGGTCGACCCGAACGTCCCGGTCGAGGAGACCGTCGGCGCGCTGGCCGAGCTGGTCGAGGCCGGCAAGGTCAAGCACATCGGCCTGTGCGAGGCGGCCGCCTCGACGCTGCGCCGGGCGCACGCCGTGCACCCGATCGCCGCGCTGCAGACCGAGTACTCGCTGTGGGAGCGCCACGTCGAGGACGAGATCCTGCCGACCGCGCGCGAGCTCGGTGTCGCCCTGGCCGCCTACCGCCCGCTGGGCAGCGGCTTCCTCGGCGGCAGCTTCAACTCGCCCGAGGACCTCGACCCGTCCGACTTCCGCCGCCACGACCCGCGGTTCCAGGGCGAGAACTTCACCCGGAACAAGGCGATCGCCGACGCCGTCGCCGTGGTCGCCGAGGAGAAGGGCGCCACCGCCGGCCAGCTCGCGCTGGCCTGGGTGCTGGCCCAGGGCGAGGACGTGGTGCCGCTGTTCGGCGCCCGCCGTCCGTCCCGGATCGAGGAGAACGCCGCCGCGGCCGACCTGGAGCTGAGCGCCGAGGACCTCAAGCGGATCGCCGACCTCGTCCCGGCGACCGCCGGCGACCGCTACGCCGCCCCGCTCCTGGCCACCATCGACCGGGGCTGACCCGAACGGTCCGTCGCGGCAAGTACACCCGCGAACTGCTCGCGTCGCTCGCGGCCGAGTCCAGCAACGTCAACGACATGATGCGAAAGCTCGGCGTGCCGATGGCGGGCGGCA
>NZ_JBFBNR010000060.1:0-39677 GCF_040687675.1 Kitasatospora sp. NPDC056731 | reverse complement strand
GCGGTGCGGCGCTGGGACTCCCAGACCGGGCGGTTGCAGACCACGTTGATCAGACCGGTCTCGTCCTCCAGGCTGAGGAAGAGCACCCCGCCCCTCCGCGTTCCGCACCGTTGTCGCGGCTACTGGGTTGTCGCGGCTACTGGCCGGCGACGTCCGGCGTGACCGGGTCCGGCCCCATGTGCGGATCGGCGTCCAGCGGCACGTTCTGGCCGCTCGACTGGTCGGTCACCGTCCGCCCGGCCAGCGGCGAGCGCAGATCGGCGGTCACCGACTGCCGCTTGGCCAGCGCGTTGCAGACCTGCCCGGGCTGCACCGGCGCCGCCACCACGATCCTGACGTCCACCCGGCCGGGGTGCGACTCGTCCGCCTTCAGCGCGTACTTCTGGCAGACCCCGCCGAAGAAGTAGACGGTCAGCCCGTTGCTGCCGTCCACCCGGTAGGAGACCGCCGGGCGCGCCCCCGACCCGGCAGGGTCGGGCTCGCCCACCGCGATCCCGGGGCCCGGGGGAGTGCCCCCGGAGCCGGCCGTCGACGGCTGCCCAGGGGCGGGCGAGGCCGGGGTGGGGGCCCACTTGGTCGGCGGTGTCTGGCCAGGCTGATCCGACGTGGCCGACGGGCTCGCCGCCGGAGCCGGCGCGGACGGGGCGCCGGAGGACGCCGGGGCCTCCGGGGAGGCGCTCGCGCCCGCCGAGGTCGTGGCCGCGCCGCCCGCCGCCGCGTCCGACGAGGTCTTGCCGTCCCCGTTGCACCCGGCCACCGTCACCACCGCCGCCAGCGCCAGGCCCGCCAGGGCCACCGCCCGCCGACCGCGCCGGGGCATCGTCTCCAGGTCCATCTGCACATCCTCCCGAGGGCTCAGCGGTGCCGCCCGCTCGGCCGCTCCGCGCGGATGTGACGTGACCCGGTCGGATCCGGTTCCACTCGCCCCGGGCCGGGGCGGGCGCCGGGTCACATGCCGTACTCGGCCATCCCGGCGACCAGCCGCTGCGCGTCGGACGGCACCCGGAACCCCTCCCGGGCGGGCGCGGCCGGCTCGGGACCGGTCGCCAGCAGCGGCCAGAACCGGCGCAGCCGCCGGGACGAACTCACCAGCGCGTCGAGGCTCTCGCCGTCGGCTTCGGTCCGGAGGGCGGACAGCGGGGCGTGGCTGGGCATCATCGGGCATCGCTCCGATCCATGGCCGTGGCCGCACTGCCACGGTCGACGACGGGGCCCGCCCGGCTCGGCGGGGCCCCTGCTGCCGACCCTAGGCCGGGGTTCGGCCCACCCACCAGTGCTACCCGGAGGTAGTACACGTTCGACGGTGACGGGTGCCACGATGGCACTGCGGGCCGGCGGATTGCGGCGGTCTTGCTGCCGCCCGCCCCGAGCCCGGTACCGTGTGTGGGTTCACCCGTGCTTGCCCGTTGGCCCCGCAGCCATCCTGAGGAGACCTCCCGTGCGTATCGCCGTCGCCGGCTCGATCGCCACCGACCACCTGATGACGTTCCCCGGTCGGTTCGCCGACCAGCTCGTCGCCGAGCAGCTGCACACCGTGTCGCTGTCCTTCCTGGTCGACACCCTGGACATCCGCCGCGGCGGAGTCGCGCCGAACATCGCGTTCGGCATGGGCGTGCTCGGGCTCCGCCCGATCCTGGTCGGCGCGGCCGGCGCGGACTTCGCCGAGTACCGCAGCTGGCTGGAGCGCAACAACGTGGACTGCAACTCCGTCCACATCTCCGAGACCCGGCACACCGCCCGCTTCATGTGCACCACGGACGAGGACCACAACCAGATCGCCTCGTTCTACACCGGTGCCATGGCGGAGGCCCGCAACATCGAGCTCAAGCCGATCGCCGACCGCGTCGGCGGCCTCGACCTCGTCCTGATCGGTGCCGACGACCCGCAGGGCATGGTCCGCCACACCCAGGAGTGCCGCACCCGCGGCTTCGCCTTCGCCGCCGACCCCTCCCAGCAGCTGGCCCGCCTGGACGGCGACGACATCCGCGACATCGTCGACGGCGCCGCGTACCTCTTCACCAACGAGTACGAGGCCGCGCTGATCGAGAGCAAGACCGGCTGGGACGCCGAGGAGATCCTCACCCGGGTCGGCACCCGGATCACCACCCTGGGCAGCAAGGGCGTGCGGATCGAGCGCAAGGGCGAGGCGGCGATCCTGGTCGGCTGCGCCGCCGAGGAGGCGAAGGTCGACCCGACCGGCGTCGGCGACGCCTTCCGGGCCGGCTTCCTGACCGGCCTGTCCTGGCAGCTCGACCTGGAGCGCGCCGCCCAGCTCGGCTGCATGCTCGCCACCCTGGTGATCGAGACCGTCGGCACCCAGGAGTACGAGCTGCGCCCGACCGCCTTCCTGAAGCGTTTCGAGGCCGCCTACGGTGCCGAGGCCGCCGCGGACGTCCGCGCGCACCTGGTCAAGTAGTCCGCCGGACAACGAGGTAGGCCGAGCCCCGGTCGCCGCCGTAGTCGGCGGCCGGGGCCTCGCCCGCGTACTCCTGACCGCGCATCCCGCACCAGGCCGGGATGTCCAGCCGGGCCGCCTCGTCGTCCGCGAGCACGGCGACCGTGCCGCCCTCCGGCACCTCGCCGATCCGCTTCGCCAGCTCGATGACCGGCAGCGGGCAGCGCTTGCCCAGCGCGTCGATCACCAGCAGGGGCCCGGCCGCCGGCTCCGGCTCCGGGGCCGGCAGGTCCAGCCCGAGCGGCGCCCGGACGCCCGCGACCAGCTCCGGCAGCACGGTGAGGAAGCGTTCGACGTCGGCCTCGGCCGTCCCGGGCGGCAGCGAGACCCGGACGTTCCCCTCGGTGAGCACCCCCATCGCGGCCAGCACATGGCTCGGCGTCAGGGTGGAGGAGGTGCAGGAGGAGCCGGAGGAGACCGCGAAGCCCGCCCGGTCCAGTTCGGTGAGCAGCACCTCGCCGTCCACGTACAGGCAGGAGAAGGTGACGATGTGCGGCAGCCGCCGCACCGGGTCGCCGACCACCTCCACTTCGGGCACCAGCTGCGGCACCCGGGCCCGGATGCGCTCCACCAACGCGTGGAGCCGGGCGTTCTCCCGCGCGGCCTCGGCCCGGACGGCCCGCAGCGAGGCGGCCGCGGCGACGATCGCCGGGACGTTGACGTAGCCGGGCACCCGCCCGCCCTCGCGTTCGTCGGCCGGCAGCGGCGAGGCGTACCGGACGCCCTTGCGCACCGCCAGCACCCCGACGCCGGGCGGCCCGCCCCACTTGTGCGCGCTGGCGGTCAGCAGCGACCAGCCGGCCGGGACGTCCATCCGCCCGACGCTCTGCGCGGCGTCGACCAGCAGCGGGACACCGGCCTCGCGGCAGTGTCCGGCGACCTCGCCGACCGGCTGGACCGTCCCCACCTCGTGGTTGGCGCTCTGCAGGACGGCCAGCGCGGTGTCCGCGCGCAGCAACGCGGCGAACACGTCCGGGTCGACCCGTCCGGCGCGGTCCACCGGCACCACCGAGACGGTGCCCCCGCCCGCCTCCTGACGCTCGGCGACGTGCAGCACGCTGGAGTGCTCGACCGCCGAGTGCACCAGGTGGCCGCCGCGCCGCCGGTGGCCGGCCAGCGCGCCCAGCATGCCGAGTTGCACCGCCTGCGTCCCGCTCGCGGTGAAGGAGATCTCGTCCGCCCGGGCGCCCAGGGCCTCGGCCACCGTCTCGCGGGCGGCGTCCAGCAGCATCCGGGCCTGCCGGCCGGAGCGGTACAGCCGGGCCGGATCGGCCCAGCCCTCGTCCAGGGCGGCGGTCAGCGCCTGCCGTGCCACGGGGTGCAGAGGGGCCGTCGAGGCCGCATCGAAGTACACGGTCACATTTAACGACACACCCGGAGCCGTTCCGGTCCGACGACATCGCTTACCGGCCGTCAGTCGATCACCCCGAATGTCCGCTTCGTCCGCGTCCGACGGACCGTCACCCGCGTAGTTCGAGGTCATCCCCCGATCGGGCGTAAGGACCTCGAATGCCTACGATGACCTGCGACGCAGCCCCTGCCGGGCCTGATCGGGCGACCGGGCGGCGCGTTACCGGGGGCTGCCCGTCAGGAGCGCATAAGGCTGGAGTAGGGTTTGGCCCGCATAAGCATTCAAACCGTGCCCGTGGACGGGTCGCCGGGGAGGCTCACAATCCTCCGCGGGGCGACGCGAAGGCGGGCGAGACTTCGGGAAGGCGCTACGTGAGTCCCAACGGCTCCGACCGCTCGCCGCGGCGCACGATGCGGCGGAAGCTGCCTCAGGCGCTGGCACTGGGCCTCGTCATCGCGACCGCCACCGGCTGCTCGGCCAACGACCTCCCCAGGCTTGGCCTCCCGAGCCCCGTCACCAAGGAAGGGCCGATGGTCCTCCAGATGTGGCAGGGCTCCTGGATCGCGGCGCTGGTGGTCGGCGTACTGATGTGGGGTCTGATCATCTGGAGCGTGATCTTCCACCGGCGCAGCCGCACCGGCGTGGAGGTCCCCCCGCAGACCCGGTACAACGTGCCCATCGAGGCGCTCTACACCGCGGTCCCCATCATCATCGTGTCGGTGCTCTTCTACTTCGTCGCCCGCGACGAGTCGAAGCTGATCGCCGTCTCCGAGAAGCCGCAGCACACGGTCAACGTGGTCGGCTTCCAGTGGAGCTGGGCGTTCAACTACGAGAACACCGAGAACCCCGACCCGGCCAACAAGGACGCCGCGTACGACGTCGGTACGCCCAGGGACGTTCCGACGCTCTGGCTGCCGGTCGACGAGTCGGTCCAGTTCCGGCTGACCTCGCGTGACGTCATCCACGACTTCTGGCCCGTCAACTTCATGATGAAGATGGACGTCGTGCCGGGCGTGGTGAACAGGTTCGAGGTCACCCCCACCGTCAAGGGCGAGTACATGGGCAAGTGCGCGGAGCTCTGCGGCGTCGACCACTCGCGCATGCTGTTCAACGTCAAGGTCGTCGACCGCGCCGACTACGACAAGCACCTGGCGGACCTCCGGGCCAAGGGCCAGACCGGCGCGTTGCCCTCCGGCATCACGACCATGGGAAGTGAAGAGAAGTGACCATCCTCAACGAGCCCGCCGCGGCCGGCGGGGGCGCCGGGGCCGTCACGGTCGGGGCGCAGCGGACCCGCAAGCCGGGTTCGACCATCATCAAGTGGCTGACCACCACCGACCACAAGACGATCGGCACCCTGTACCTGGGGACGTCGTTCGCCTTCTTCCTGATCGGCGGCATCCTCGCGCTGGTCATGCGCGCCGAGCTGGCTCGTCCCGGGACCCAGATCCTGTCGAACGAGCAGTTCAACCAGGCGTTCACGATGCACGGCACGATCATGCTGCTGATGTTCGCGACGCCGCTGTTCGCCGGCTTCGCGAACTGGATCATGCCGCTCCAGATCGGCGCCCCGGACGTGGCGTTCCCGCGTCTGAACATGTTCGCGTACTGGCTGTACCTCTTCGGCTCGACCATCGCGGTGGCGGGCTTCCTGACCCCGAACGGCGCGGCCAACTTCGGCTGGTTCGCCTACTCCCCGCTGTCGGACGCGGTCCGTTCGCCGGGCGTCGGCGCCGACATGTGGATCATGGGCCTGGCCTTCTCCGGCTTCGGCACGATCCTCGGTGCGGTCAACTTCATCACCACGATCATCTGCATGCGCGCCCCCGGCATGACGATGTTCCGGATGTCGATCTTCGTCTGGAACGTCCTGCTGACCGCCGTGCTGGTCCTGCTGGCCTTCCCGGTCCTGGCCGCCGCGCTGTTCGCCCTGGAGGCGGACCGTAAATTCGGGGCCCACGTATTCGATCCCGCCAACGGCGGGGCGATGCTGTGGCAACACCTGTTCTGGTTCTTCGGCCACCCCGAGGTGTACATCATCGCGCTGCCGTTCTTCGGCATCGTGTCGGAGATCATCCCGGTCTTCAGCCGCAAGCCGATGTTCGGCTACTCCGGCCTGATCGCGGCCACCATCGCGATCGCCGGTCTGTCGGTGACGGTGTGGGCGCACCACATGTACGTCACCGGGCAGGTGCTGCTGCCGTTCTTCTCCTTCATGACCTTCCTGATCGCGGTCCCGACCGGTGTGAAGTTCTTCAACTGGGTCGGCACCATGTGGAAGGGCTCGCTGAGCTTCGAGACGCCGATGCTCTGGACGGTCGGCTTCCTGGTCACCTTCCTCTTCGGTGGTCTGACCGGTGTGCTGCTGGCCTCCCCGCCGATCGACTTCCACGTCTCGGACTCGTACTTCGTCGTCGCCCACTTCCACTACGTGGTCTTCGGCACCGTCGTCTTCGCGATGTTCGCCGGCTTCCACTTCTGGTGGCCGAAGATGACCGGCAAGATGCTGGACGAGCGCCTCGGCAAGATCACCTTCTGGACGCTGTTCTTCGGCTTCCACACCACCTTCCTGGTCCAGCACTGGCTCGGCGCGGAGGGCATGCCCCGCCGCTACGCCGACTACCTGGCCTCGGACGGCTTCACCACGCTGAACACCGTCTCGACCATCGGCTCGTTCGTGCTCGGCGCCTCGATGCTGCCGTTCCTCTACAACGTGTGGAAGACGGCCAAGTACGGCGAGAAGGTCGAGGTCGACGACCCGTGGGGCTACGGCCGCTCGCTGGAGTGGGCGACCTCCTGCCCGCCGCCGCGGCACAACTTCCTCACCCTGCCCCGGATCCGCTCCGAATCCCCGGCCTTCGACCTCCACCACCCGGAGATCGCCGCGCTGGACTACCTGGAGAACCACGGTGAGCCGGCCAAGCACCTCGCCGGCGTGACCCCGGCGAAGTACGACGCCCCGAAGCTGGACAAGGGCAAGAAGGAGGGCGACGTCTGATGAAGGAACAGGGAAAGATCTTCCTCGGGCTGGCGGTCTTCGTCCTCGCGATGGCCGTCACCTACGGCCTGTGGACCAACCACTCGGAGCACGGGATCGAGGCGGCCGGCACCACGGCGCTGTTCCTCGCCTTCGCGCTCTGCGCCTTCATCGGGTACTACCTCGCCTTCACCGCCCGCCGGGTGGACAGCGGCGCGGGTGACAACCCCGAGGCCGAGGTGGCGGACGACGCCGGCGAGCTGGGCTTCTTCGCCCCGCACAGCTGGCAGCCGCTCTCCCTGGCGATCGGCGGCTCGCTGGCGTTCCTCGGAGTGATCTTCGGCTGGTGGCTGCTGTTCTGGTCGATCCCGATCATCCTGATCGGCCTCTTCGGCTGGGTCTTCGAGTTCTACCGGGGCGAGAACCAGAACCAGTAGGTTCCCGGGTTCCGCCGACGACGACAGGGCCGGTCCTCCCGCATGGGGAGGACCGGCCCCGTTGCGTCTCCAGGGTGACGAACTCACTCACCCGGGTGAACGCGGGGGCGCTCCGATGTCGCTTCGGCGGGCCTCGTTCCTACGATCTGAGCAATCGTGCGGACCCTCGGAGGCGTTTCATGGCCGACAGGCGCGGAATCGCAGGTATCGGCGGCATCTCGCTGACCCTCGCAGTACTGGCCCCGCTGGCCGCCTGCTCGTCCGGCGGCGGCGAGGCGGTCGGCCCCCACCGGATCGACGCGGCCGTGCTCGTCCATCTCTCGGCCGAGGGCGTGGGCAAGGTCGACCCCTCCAAACCGGTCACGGTGACGTCCGTGCCCGGCAGCCGGCTCACCGACGTCACCGTGACCGGCCCGGACGGCCGGGTGGTGGCCGGTCAGCTCGCCGAGGACCAGCGCAGCTGGCAGACCACCGGCCGGCTGAAGGCCGACACCGACTACTCGGTGCGGATCGCCGCCGACGACGGCAAGGGCGGCCGCGGCGACACCACGGCGGACTTCAGCACCCTCGCCGCCCAGCGCCTGCTCACCGCCAAGCTGGGCCCGGACTCCTCCGGCAGCGGCATCTACGGCGTCGGCCAGCCGCTCACCGTGCAGCTCTCCGAGGCGGTGCAGGACCCGCAGGCCCGCCAGGAGGTCGAGCGCGTCCTGACCGTCAGCTCCCAGCCCGCCGTCACCGGCGCCTGGTACTGGGTGGGCGACAAGGAACTGCACTTCCGCCCGCAGGAGTACTGGCCGGCCGGCACCACCGTCTCGCTGGCCTTCGACGGCACCGGCGTCCGGATCACGGACGGCCTCTACGGCGGCGACCGCAGCACGCTGGGCCTGCGGATCGGCGCACGGGTCGAGACGGTGGTCGACGCGGCCGCCCACCTGCTCACCCTCAGCCGTGACGGCGAGCTGCTCCGGAGCATCCCGGTGACCACCGGCAAGCCCGGCTTCGACACCCGCAACGGCGTCAAGGTGGTGCTCGGCCAGGAGCGGTCCGTCCGGATGAACGGCGAGACGATCGGGATAAAGGCCGGGAGCTCGGAGTTCTACGACCTCAACGTGGAGTGGGCCACCCGGGTCACCTGGAGCGGCGAGTACGTCCACGCGGCGCCCTGGTCGGTCCGCTCGCAGGGCCTGGAGAACGTCAGCCACGGCTGTACCGGCATGAGCACCGAGAACGCCAAGTGGTACTTCCAGAACACCAGGGTGGGGGACCTGGTGACGGTGGTGAACAGCCGCGGGGCCACCATGGAGCCCTTCGGCAACGGCTTCGGGGACTGGAACGTCTCCTGGACGGACTGGATCAAGCACAGCGCCCTCGGACAGCCCGTCAGCACCACCGTGCCGTCCTCCCAGGCCCACGCCTCGGGGATGATCCGCCCGGAGGCCTGAGGGCCCCTGGAGCGCCTTCTCAGGCCTCCTGGTAGGCCAGCCGCAGGGCGGCGTCCACGGCGGCCAGCGCGTCCGCCCGCGGGAGTCCGAGCCGGGTCGCCCGCTCGGCGTACTCGGCGGCGGCCGCGGCGGCCAGCCGGTGCGCGGTGTCGCCGGTGGCCGCGATCAGCGTGCCGCGCCGGCCGTGGGTCTCCACCACGCCGTCCGCCTCCAGTTCCCGGTACGCCCGGGCGACCGTCCCGGCGGCCAGCCCCAGCTCCTCGGCCAGGGCCCGGACGGTGGGCAGCCGCAGCCCGGTCGGCAGTTCGCCGGAACGGGCCCGCTCGGCGATCTGGGCCCGGATCTGCTCGTACGGGGGAGTGGCGGCGGCGGGGTCGACGGACAGCTGCACGGGAGCTCCTGGAGGGTGCGGACGGGGGACGGGAAAGCCCGAGGGCCGCTGACCAGAAGAACTCTGGTCAGCGGCCCTCGGGTGTGACGCTGCGGGGCGTACGGGATCAGTGGTGGCCGTGGCCGCTGGTGATCTCGTGGTGCTCCTCGGAGGTCGGCTTGGGGATCTGGGCGCCGCCGCCGTAGAAGCCGCGGGACAGCTTGGCCCGGGTGCGGCCGATCAGGCCGGCCTTGCCGGCCACGCCGTTCTCGTCCGTCTGGGCCGGCAGCTCGACCGGCTGGACCTGCTCGTGCGCGGTGAGCTTGTACAGGTCCTTCTGCGGCAGCTGGGCGTGCACCTCGACGAACTCGCCGTGCGGCAGGCGCTTGATGACGCCCGTCTCGCGGCCGTGCAGCACCTTCTCCTTGTCCCGGCGCTGGAGGCCGAGGCACCAGCGCTTGGTGATGATGAAGGTGATGACCGGCACCGCGAAGAAGCCGACGCGGACGAAGTAGGTGATCGAGTTGATCGACAGGTGCAGGTGGGTGGCGAACAGGTCGTTGCCACCACCGACCAGCAGCACCAGGTACAGGCTGATCCAGGCGGCGCCGAGCGCGGTGCGGACGGGCGCGTTGCGCGGGCGGTCCAGGATGTGGTGCTCGCGCTTGTCGCCGGTGATCCAGCTCTCGATGAACGGGTAGACCGCGATCGAGACCAGGACCAGCGGGAAGATCATCAGCGGGATGAAGACACCCAGGTTCAGGGTGTGGCCCCACAGGCCGACCTCCCAGCCCGGCATGACGCGGATCAGGCCTTCGGAGAAGCCCATGTACCAGTCGGGCTGGGCGTCCGTGGACACCTGGTCCGGGCGGTACGGGCCGTACGCCCAGATCGGGTTGATCGTGGCGATCGCCGAGATGGCGGCGATCAGACCGAACACCAGGAAGAAGAAGCCACCGGCCTTGGCCATGTAGACCGGCATCAGCGGCATGCCGACGACGTTCTTCTCGGTCTTGCCCGGGCCCGCCCACTGGGTGTGCTTGTGGTAGAAGACCAGGATCAGGTGCGCCACCAGCAGGCCGAGCATGATGCCCGGGATCAGCAGCACGTGGATCGTGAAGAAGCGCGGCACGATGTCGTGGCCGGGGAACTCGCCCCCGAACAGGAACATCTGGATGTAGGTGCCGACCAGCGGGACGGCGAGGATCGCGCCTTCCATGAACCGGATACCGGTACCCGACAGCAGGTCGTCCGGCAGCGAGTAGCCGAAGAAGCCGTCGAACATGCCCAGGATCAGCAGCAGGAAGCCGAAGACCCAGTTGATCTCACGCGGCTTGCGGAACGCGCCGGTGAAGAACACGCGCATCATGTGCACGAGCATCGCGGCCACGAAGACCAGGGCGGCCCAGTGGTGGATCTGCCGGATCAGCAGACCGCCGCGGATCTCGAAGCTGATGTCCACCGTCGAGGCGTACGCCTCGGACATCCCGATGCCCTTGAGCGGCACGTACGAGCCGTTGTAGACGACCTCGGCCATCGACGGCTTGAAGAACAGCGTCAGGTAGACACCGGTCAGGATGATGATGACGAACGTGTAGAGGCAGATCTCGCCCAGCATGAAGGACCAGTGGTCCGGGAAGATCTTGCGCAGGTTGGCCTTGGCGAGGGAGTAGATCCCCACCCGGCCGTCCGTCCAGTCAGCAGCGGCCTCCCACTTGTTGGCGGGCTTGGCGCGCGTGCTGGCGGGCTTGGCGGCACCGGTGGTGCTGCTCGTACTCATCGAGCACGCTCCCAGTAGCTCGGGCCGACGGGCTCGTCGAAGTCGCCGGTGGCGACCAGGTAGCCCTTCTCGTCAGTGATGATCTTCAGCTGCGGCAGCGGGTGGCCGGCCGGGCCGAAGATCACGCGCGCGCCGTCCGCCAGGTCGAAGGTCGACTGGTGGCAGGGGCAGAGCGCGTGGTGGGTCTGCTGCTCGTACAGGCTGATCGGGCAGCCGACGTGGGTGCAGATCTTGGAGTAGGCGAGGATGCCCTCGAAGGCCTTCTCCCGCGACCGGTCGTCCTTGATGTCGTCCGGCGCGATGCGCACCAGCATCAGGGCGTCCTTGGCGATCGCCTGCTGGAAGTCCTCGTCGTGGACGTGCAGACCCTCGGGCATGGCGAAGGTCAGCGAGCCGATGACGATGTCCTCGGCCTTCATCGGCAGGTTGGTGTTCATGTTGATGAGCTGCAGGGGCTTGGCCGGGGTCGCCTCGTTCCAGCCCGTCTCCTTCAGCTTCTTCTCGGGCAGCGGCCCGAGGTCGCGGAGCAGGACCACGCCGGAGAGCGGGACCAGCGCCATGGAGCCGATGAGGGTGTTGCGGATCATCTTGCGGCGGCCGAAGCCGGACTCGGCGGCACCGGTCTTGAACTGCTCGATGACGTCCGCGCGGACCTCGTCGTCAGCCTCGATCGGGTGGCGCTCGGCCGGCAGCTCGACGTCCGACATCAGCGTGCGGGCCCAGTGGACCGCACCCGCGCCGATCATGAACAGCGCGACGCCCAGGGTCAGGCCGAGCGCGAAGTTCAACGCGCTGACATGACCGAGCGGGAAGATGTAGACGATCCTGTCCGGGTCGATGGCCACGTACGAGGCGATGAAGCCGATGGTGGCGAGCATCGAGACCACGAACATCAGCGAGACCTGACGCTCGGCCCGCTGGGCGGCCCGCTCGTCGATGTCGGTGCGGCGGGGCTCGTGGGCCGGAAGGCCCGGGTCGGCGAACGGGTCGCCGTGTGCGGCGACGTCACCGGCGGAGCCGTGTGACTCCGGCAGCTTCTCTTCTGACATGTCGTGGCTCATGACTTCTTGGCCTTGGTGGTGTGGGCGGCGACCCAGATCGCGACCGCGATGAGCGTGCCGAGACCGAAGATCCAGCCGAACAGACCCTCGGTCACCGGACCGAGGCTGCCGAGCGTGAGACCACCGGGGTTGGGCTCATCGGAGGTGGTGTGGCGGACGAAGGCCACGATCTGCTTCTTCTGCTCCTCGGGCATGGTGGTGTCCGGGAACGACGGCATGTTCTGCGGGCCGGTCTGCATGGCCTCGTAGATGTGCTTGGCGTCCACGCCCTCCAGCGACGGGGCGTACTTGCCCTTGGTCAGGGCACCGCCCTGGCCGGCGAAGTTGTGGCACTGGGCGCAGTTGGTGCGGAACAGCTCGCCACCCTTGGAGATGTCATCCGGGTTGGTCGAGGTGTACTGCTCCGGGGTCGGCGTCACCGGGCCGGGGCCGAGCGAAGCGACGAAGGCGGCGAGCTGGTCGATCTCCGCCTGCGAGTAGATGTTCTTCTTGCGCGGCACCTGGGCGCCGGGCTGCTGGGCCGGCATGCGGCCGGTACCGACCTGGAAGTCGACAGAGGCGGAGCCGACGCCGACCAGGCTCGGACCGTCGCTGCTGCCCTGGCCGTTCAGGCCGTGGCACGAGGAGCAGCCCACGGCGAAGAGCTTCTTGCCCTCATCGATCGCGAGCGACTGCGCGGCGACGTCGGCCTGCGCCTTGTCGGCGGGCGCGAACGCGGCGTACAGCCCCCCGGTTGCCGCCAGGGCGAGAAGTAGGACGACCAGCGCCGCCAATGGGTGGCGCCGTCGTGCGGAGAGCTTTTTCACGGAATAACCCCGGTGTCAGGATCTGGTCGACTGGTGGGTGCACCCGGCGGCCGGTCTGGCCGGCACGAGGCTGCCTGTCTAGGGCTGCGCGCGCGGTCGGTCGGTGGGAGCGTCGCCCACCGGCAGAATCGGCCCGACGCCGGTGAGGGCGGGGACCGAAGCCGGTGGCCAGCGACCTGATCAGCTGGTTACTTGATCAGGTAGATGGTCGCGAACAGGCCGATCCACACGACGTCGACGAAGTGCCAGTAGTACGACACGACGATCGCGGCGGTGGCCTGCTCGTGCGTGAAGCGCTTGGCTGCGTACGTCCGTCCCAGGACCAGCAGGAAGGCGATCAGACCACCCGTCACGTGCAGACCGTGGAAGCCGGTGGTCAGGTAGAACACCGTGCCGTACGGGTCGGAGGACAGCGAGAGGCCGTCCTTCTTGACCAGCTCGGTGTACTCGAAGATCTGGCCGCCGATGAAGATCGCGCCCATCACGAAGGTGATGACGAACCACGAGCGGAGCTTCTTCACGTCCCCGCGCTCGGCAGCGAACACGCCGAGCTGGCAGGTCAGCGAGGAGAGCACCAGGATCGTGGTGTTGACCGAGGAGAAGGGCACGTTGAGGGCGTGCGCCTTCTCGGTCCAGAACTCGGCTCCCTTGACGGAGCGGAGCGTGAAGTACATCGCGAAGAGGGCCGCGAAGAACATCAACTCGGAACTGAGCCAGACGATCGTTCCGACGCTGACCATGTTCGGCCGGTTGACCGATCCGTGCGCGTGCCCGGTTTCTACTGCTGTTGCTGTCGCCACGACGGACATTATGTCGGTCCCTTATTCCGTCTTCACGCCGGGGGGTGTCCCTCGGAGTGTCCGGTGCGTGCGGTATGCCCCCCTGAGGGGCGGTGGGGGACCCCAATGGCGGCTGAGCAGCGGCGTGTCCCTTTTCTGACGGTTCCTCGAAGGGGCCCGCGACCCCGTTGCCCAGCGCGTCGTTGCACGCTTGGCGGAGCCTCCGGGGGTAATGCGCGGGCCCCTTATCGGCCGTACGGGTGGTCTGGACGGGTCCGGGTGACGGGCCGTCCTCCGGGCGGGTGAGTCGCAGGCGCGGCGGCTTGAGGAGGAAGGTCCGCGAGGGGGACTCGGCGACGGGTGATCGGGAGTAGCATCCGGATCAGGCGAACGTGGTCCGGATCACACTTGAGGGAGCAGGGCCCATGGCGTACACGACCGACGAGACGCTCACCGTCCTCGTCTACAGCGATGACCGCAACACCCGCGAGCAGGTGCTGACGGCACTCGGCCGCCGGCCCGTCGAGGACCTTCCGGAACTGTCCTACCTGGAGTGCGCGACCACCCCGGCGGTGCTGAAGGCACTGGAGAAGGGCGGCGTGGACCTCTGCATCCTGGACGGCGAGGCGGTGCCGGCCGGCGGGCTCGGGCTCGGCCGCCAGCTCAAGGACGAGATCTACGGCTGCCCGCCGGTACTGGTGCTGATCGGCCGGCCGCAGGACTCCTGGCTGGCCGCCTGGAGCCGGGCCGACGCCGCGATCTCCCGCCCGGTGGACCCGGTGGCGCTGGCCGAGGCGGTGGCCACCCTGCTGCGGGCACGGCTGGCCAAGCGGGCCCCCGTCAGCCGCTGAAGGGTGCCGTCTCACGACTAGAGAAGACGCCGCCGCGGGAACCCGACTGGTCGATAGGCTGACTCCATCCGTACGGACGTCCCCCCGACGCGGGGAACCCGACAACAGCTGGAGTCAGCCATGGTGAACGTGAACCCTGCGAACGGTGGTACCGCACCCGCGCAGGTGGTCCGCACCTGGCCGGACGTCCTGGCGGCGCTGTTGAAGGGGGAGGACCTCGACCGCTCGGCCACCGCGTGGGCGATGGACCGGATCATGAGCGGCGAGGCGTCCCCCGTCCAGGTGGCCGGGTTCATGGTGGCGCTGCGGGCCAAGGGCGAGACGGTCGACGAGATCACCGGCCTGGTGGACGCGATGTACGCGCACGCCGAGCCGCTGGACATCCCCGGCCCGGCCGTGGACATCGTCGGCACCGGCGGGGACCGGGCCAAGACCGTCAACATCTCCACCATGTCGGCGATCGTCGCGGCCGCGGCCGGCGCCAAGGTGGTCAAGCACGGGAACCGGGCCTCCTCCTCGGCCAGCGGCTCCTCGGACGTGCTGGAGAAGCTCGGCGTCCGCCTCGACCTGTCGGCCCGGCGGGTCGCCGAGATCGCCGAGGAGGTCGGGCTGACCTTCTGCTTCGCGGCCAAGTTCCACCCGTCGATGCGGCACGCCGCCACCGCCCGGCGCGACCTCGGAGTGCCGACCGCGTTCAACATCCTCGGCCCGCTGACCAACCCGGCCAAGGTCACCTCGCACGCGATCGGCTGCTTCGACACCCGGCTCGCCGCACTGATCGCCGGCGTGCTCGCCCGGCGCGGCTCGACCGGCCTGGTCTTCCGGGGCGACGACGGCCTGGACGAGCTGACCATCACCACCACCTCACAGGTGTGGATCGTGCGGGACGGGACCGTCACCGAGACCACCTTCGACCCGCGGGACGTCGGCGTCGAGCTGGTCGGCATCGAGGCGCTGCGCGGGGCGGACCCCTCGTACAACGCCGAGGTCGCGCGCCGGCTGCTGGCCGGCGAGCGCGGGGCCGTACGGGACGCCGTCCTGATGAACACGGCGGCGGCGCTGGTCGCGCTCGACCTGGGCGAGGCACCGCTCACCGAACAGCTCGCGGCCGGCATGGCACGGGCGGAGCGGGCCATCGACTCGGGCGCGGCGCAGGAGCTGCTGCGGCGTTGGTCGGAGGCCACCAGCCGGGTGTGAGGCGGTACTTGAGAGCCCGTGCCGCAACGTCGGCGCGGGCTCCTCGACTGTCCGGATGGTGGATGTCTGTTTGACCACTCGCTGGGCGCGACCTAGAGTCTTGGCCAGGTCATGAGTGACAGCGTCAAGCCCCAGCTTGCTGTCCGGCAACCCTCCGTCCGTGGCGGGGTGCCCTGGGTGAGGACCGGGTCGCTCGGCGAATCGTCCGTGCGGCAAGCGCGGACACCCGACGACTTAGCACTCCCGGGGTCCCACACCCCCAGAAGGAGTGCATCCTCATGTCGATCGCCACCGAACTCTGCGCCCCCCTCGCCGTCCTCGGCCACGACGTCCAGGTCCCGCTCGCCAGCGGCGAGAAGGTCGGGTACGCGGCCCTCGACTACGCGGCCAGCTCCCCGGCGCTCCAGCGGGTCTGGGACGACGTCTCCGCCTACGCCCCCTACTACGGCAGCGTGCACCGCGGCGCCGGGTACCTCTCCCAGCTGTCCACCGACCTGTTCGAGCAGAGCCGCCGCACCGTCGCCGAGTTCCTCGACCTGCGCGAGGGCGACCAGGTGGTCTTCACCCGGGCCACCACCGACTCGCTGAACCTGCTCGCCGCGGCCGTCCCGGCCGGGACCCGGGTGTTCGCCTTCGAGACCGAGCACCACGCCTCGCTGCTGCCCTGGGCGCACGCCGGGCTCGACGTCCACTACCTGCGCGCGCCGCGCTCGCACGCCGAGGCGGTCGCCGCCCTGGACGCCGCGCTCGCCGAGGCGCCCGAGGGCCCCAAGCTGCTCTGCGTCACCGGAGCCTCCAACGTGACCGGCGAGCTGTGGCCGGTCGCCGAGCTGACCGGGACCGCGCACCGGCACGGCGCCCGGGTGGTGCTGGACGCCGCCCAGCTGGCCCCGCACCACCGGGTCTCGGTGCGCGAGCTGGACGTCGACTGGATCGCCTTCTCCGGCCACAAGATCTACGCGCCCTTCGGCGCCGGTGTGCTGGCCGGCCGGGCGGACTGGCTGGACGCGGCCGACCCGTACCTGGCCGGCGGCGGGGCGACCCGGACGGTGGCCCGGGAGACCGACGGCTCGGTGGCCGTCCAGTGGCACTCCGGCCCGGCCCGGCACGAGGCCGGCTCGCCGAACGTCATCGGCGCCTATGCGATCGCGTCGGCCTGCCGGGCGCTGAGCGAGGCGGGCTTCGACGCGCTGGAGGCCCGGGAGCGGCAGCTGATCGCCCGGCTGACCGCCGGGCTGGCGGAGATCCCGCAGGTCAAGGTGCTGAACCTGTTCGGCGCCGAGGCGGCCCGGGTGGGCGTGCTGTCCTTCGTCGTCCAGGGCTGGAACAGCTCGCACTTCTCGGCCGCGCTGTCCGCCGAGTACGGCATCGGGGTCCGCGACGGCCTGTTCTGCGCGCACCCGCTGCTGCGCACCCTGCTCGGGGACGAAGAGGTCTCCCCCTCCGAGTGCGGGGCGCCCGAGCCGTCGCTGCCCGGCGAGCGCAGCCTGAACGCGATCCGGGTGAGCTTCGGGGCCGGGACCCCGGACGAGCACGTCGACCGCTTCCTGACCGCCGTCCGCGAGCTGGTCACGGACGGTGCCGCGTGGAACTACCGCAACGAGGGCGGACGCTGCGTCGCCACCGTGCAGGTCGACCGGGGGCGTCGGCAGGGCTGAGGGGCCCGGTCGGCAGGGCTGAGAGGCCTACTCGTCCAGGCCGAGGGCGAAGGCGGCCTCGAGGTCGTGCTGGGAGTAGGTGCGGAAGGCGATCTGGGTCTCGGTGTGGGCCACGCCCGGGACCTTGTTCAGCCGGCCCGGGATGACCGCGGCCAGATCGTCGTGCCTGCGCACCCGGACCATCGCCACCAGGTCGTAGCCACCGGTCACCGAGTACACCTCGCTGACGCCCTCGATGGCCGCGATGGCCTCGGCGATCTCCGGGATGCGGTCGACACTGGTCTTGATCAGGACGATGGCGGTGATCACTGTTCGGGCTCCTTTGTGGGGTGCCGCCAGCGTATCGGGCGTCAGCCGGGTCGTCTCGGGGGGTGGCTGACCACCGTGCAGGCGTAGAGGAAGCCCGCCGAGAAGCCGATCACGTGGACCAGATAGGCCACCCCGGGCCCGGCCGAGTGGACCGACCACCACTGCAGGGCGAACCAGAGGCCGAGCACCAGCCAGGCCGGGAAGCGCAGCGGCAGGAACAGCAGCAGCGGGACGAGCGTTGTCACCCGGGCGCGCGGATGGAAGCGCAGGTAGGCGCCGAGGACGGCGGAGATCGCGCCGGAGGCGCCGATCAGCACCCGGGTGGAGCCCGGGGAGTGCGCCTCGGCGAGGGCGAAGCCGTACGTGGCCAGGCTGCCGGCGGCCAGGTAGAAGAGGGCGAACCGGGCCCGGCCCAGCCGCTGTTCGACGGTGGGGCCGAAGACGTGGAGGAAGAGCAGGTTGCCCAGCAGGTGCAGCCAGCCCGCGTGCACGAAGAGCCCGGTGAGGACGGACAGCGCCGGGTGCTTGCCCGGGGTGGGCGCGGCCGGGCAGCCCGGGGCCGGGTCGGGGGCCTGGGCCAGCTGCTCGGCGGTCAGCGGGCGGCCGGCCAGCACCTCGGCGGGGATGACGCCCCAGCGCTGCTCGTACCGCTGCTCCGCGCAGAGCCGGGACTGGCCGGTGCCGTACAGCGGATTGAGCCCGGCGGCCGGGCCCAGCAGGAACACCAGGGTGTTGACCGCGATCAGGGCGTAGGTGACCGCCGGGGCGGGCACGGACGGGCGTTCGCCCCGCGCGTCGGTGTGCCCGGGGGCCGTCAGTGCCATGCGGCCAAGCATCCCTCCGTGTCGGGCGTGTGACACGGCCTTGTACGGCAGGTGGACTAGCCCGCTCGTTCTCCTGACTGGTGGCCGGGATGGTTGCCTCAGGCAATAGGCTTGGGGCGGGCAATCCCGCCTCCCGCCGCCGACGCCGGGGCCCCGGGGGGAGCGCCTAGCCCACCCAGGGACCACCCGAGAGGACCCCCGATGACCGTCCCCGCCCTGACCGCCGAGACGCGCTGGCGCTGCACCCTGTGCGGAAACCTCACCCGCTTCGACGTGACCCGCACCGCGCGGGTCACCGAGTTCCTGCACTTCGACCTGGCCGGCGAGTCCAAGGTCGAGGAGACCGAGGTGCTGAGCGAGACGATCGAGTCGGTGCGCTGCCGCTGGTGCAACGCCGTGGACCAGGTCGAGCTGGTGGCCCGTCCGGGCGCCGAGAGCGCGGAGGCCTCCGCCGAGCAGGGTTGACGCCCGACGGCGCGGGGGGCGGGTGCGCGGCGCGCCTGCCCGCCGCGCTGGGACAATACAGACAGGACGCACGGAGCGTGACGACAGGGCGGCGGCCGCGGGCCGTGACCCCGTAGGACCAGGATCGGAGCCGAGGACGTGGTGGACGCAGCGAGGGAGCCCGCCGAAGCGCAGGGGCTTCAGCCTGCTGCCGCCGCGCAGGCGCAGGCCGCCGACGCGGCCCCGTCCGGGCCCGCGGCCGTCGGCGAGGCGGCGGGTTCCGATGAGTCGGTGGGCTCCGGCGAGGCGGTGGGTTCCGGCGAGTCGGTGGCGGAGCGTGCTGCCGAGAAGCTGGACCGGCCGCTGCCCGAGGGCGTGCGCCGGCGCGTGGTCGGCCTGGCCTCGGACGCGCTCGGCGGGCTGCCGCCCGGCGAGCTCCCGCAGAGCCTGCGCCAGTACGTCAAGTTCACCCCGGCCCGGCGGGCCAAGTACGCGGCCACGGCGCTGGCCGCGGCGCTGGAGTCGGAGCCGGCGTTCCGGGTGCGGATAGCGGAGCGGCTGAGGCTGGGCCAGCCGGACCTGGTGAAGGCGTTGGAGTCGGGCAGCGTCCCGGGCGCCGCCGATCCGATGGACGTCGCGGCCGCCGCCTACCTGGTGCGGTCGGCCGGCTGGAGCCGGCTGGTGGCCGAGGCCGGGGAGGAGGCCGAGCGGGCCGGCGCCGAGGGCGCGGCCGCCGAGGCCACCCGGCTGGTGGAGAAGCTGCAGGCGGAGCTCGCCGAGCTGCGGTCCGCCGCCCGGGCGGACCTGGAGCGGCAGCGTGCGGAGTCCGAGGACGTCCGCCGGGAGGCCGAGTCGCTGCGCAAGAAGGTGCGCTCGCTGGAGAGCGACACCCGCCGGGCGCAGGCCGAGACCAGGCGGCTGACCGCCGAGCTGGAGGCCGCGAGGGCGCAGGCGGCCGTCGAGCGCGGCGCCGCGGAGTCCGAGGCGCGGCGGCTGCGGCACCGGGTCGGCGAGCTGGAGACGGCGGCCGAGCAGGGCCGCCGGTCGGCCCGGGAGGGCCGCAGCGTCGAGGACATGCGGCTGCGGCTGCTGCTGGACACGGTGCTGCAGTCGGCGCAGGGGCTCCAGCGGGAGCTGGCGCTGCCGGTCTCCCAGATCCGGCCGGGGGACCTGGTGGAGGCGGTGGTGCCGGGGGCGGCCTCGCCGCACGACGTGGCCCGGCGCGGTCTGGCCGACGACGATCCGGCGCTGCTGGACCAGCTGCTGGCGATTCCGCAGGTGCACCTGGTGGTGGACGGCTACAACGTGACCAAGACGGGCTATCCGACGCTGCCGCTGGAGCAGCAGCGGATCCGGCTGCTGGGCGGGCTGGCGATGCTGGCCCAGCGCACGCAGGCGGAGGTCACCTGTGTGTTCGACGGGCAGGACCTGGACGTTCCGGTGATCATGGCGCCACCGCGGGGGGTGCGGGTGCGGTTCAGCCGGACCGGCGAGACCGCGGACGAGCTGATCCGCCGTCTGGTGCGGGCCGAGCCGCAGGGGCGTCCGGTGGTGGTGGTGTCCACCGACCGGGAGGTCGCGGAGGGCGTGCGGAAGGCGGGCGCGCGCCCCGTGGCCTCCGTTCTGCTGCTGAACCGGCTGGCGCGGCCCTGACGGCTGCCGCGACGGAATGACGCCTGGTCAGCGCCCGGTTTGCGGCGGTGTGCACATCCGGTGAAGCCTGCGGGGGAAGTGGAGTTCACGCCTTCGGGGGAGTGGCAAAACCCGTGGATCTTCCCTAGGGTGTGGCGTCAAACCTATTTTCCGGATTCTCACCTGATCGGGTGAGGCCGATGGAAGAAGGAGCAATTCCCTTGGCCTCCCACCGCCGTCCCAAGCAGCCGAGCCGCGCCCGGGTCTCCGTGCTCACCGCTGCCGCGGCGACCGCGGTCGCCCTCTCCGCGCAGGTCGCCGCGCACGCCGCGCCCCAGCCCAGCAAGAGCGACGTCAAGGCGCAGATCGACCAGCTCCAGCAGGACCAGGAGCAGGCGGCGGAGAAGTACAACGGCGCCAAGGAGCGGGCCGACCAGCTCCGCAAGCAGTCCGACCAGCTGCAGGACAAGGTGGCCCGCAGCCAGGACGAGATGACCCAGCTCCAGACCGGCCTGGCCGGCGTGGCGGGCGAGCAGTACCGCACCGGCGGCATCGACCCGTCCGTCCAGCTGATGCTCTCCTCGGACCCGTCCGGCTACCTGGAGAAGGCGTCCAGCGCCCAGCAGGCCAGCGCCAGCGAGTCCGAGGCGCTCAAGGGGCTGCTGGACCAGCAGCGCCGGCTGGACCAGGAGAAGTCCGAGGCCGCCGCCGTCCTGGCCTCGCTCGACTCCACCACCAAGGACCTGAACCAGGCCAAGACGGACGTCAACCAGAAGCTCAAGGCCGCGCAGGACCTGCTGAACTCGCTCAGCGCCTCCGACCGCGCCGCGCTGCGGGCCCAGCAGCAGCAGGACGACCGCGCCTCGCGCGGCAGCGACCGCGCCGACCTCGGCAGCCTCCCGCAGGCCGGCGGCTACGCGGGCGTGGCCGTCGCCAAGGCGATGAGCAAGCAGGGCTCGCCGTACGTGTGGGGCGCCACCGGCTCGACCACCTTCGACTGCTCGGGCCTGATGGTCTGGGCGTACGGCCAGGCCGGCGTCTCGCTGCCGCGTACCTCGCAGGAGCAGGGCAACGTCGGCACCAAGGTCACGCTGGACCAGGCCCAGCCGGGCGACCTGGTCATCTACGGCCCCGACCGGCACCACGTCGGGATGTACATCGGCAACGGCATGGTGGTGCACGCGCCGCACACCGGTGACGTGGTGAAGGTGATGAAGGTCGACGCGATGCCGATCAACACGATCCGCCGGGTCTGACGTCCCGACACGCCCGAAGGGCCCGTCCGGGCCTGTGATCCACGCCACCCTCCGACCGGGGGTGGCGTTCGGGTTTTGTCCGCCGCGCGAGTCCCCGGTGAAGAGTGATCAGCTTTGCGTGCGGCGGTGATCACTATGTGTCATATTCACAAAAGAACTTTGGTCTTCTTCCGTCTTTTTTCTGACAAGGATTTGAACGGATCACGGTTCAGTTACTAGGGTCGTGCCCCGAACCACCGCACTTCCGATCGCCCAGCCAGGGTGACGGCGGTGGTTTCCGTCGAGTTCGTGACGCAGCGGGGCGGGCCCAGTGCCTGCCCGACGGGGAGCCCAGCAGTCGGGGGTGCTGTCGAACGGAGCCGGGGAACCACGTTCCTCCGGGGTGAATCGGCGCCAGGTCGGCCGGTGGAACGGCCGTGAGGCGTCGTAGGGCACGCTTCCGGCCCGAACCCGTCAGCTCACCCGGTAGACGGCGTAGGAAGAAGGAGTCCGCCTTCGTGGCGTCCCATCGTCGTCCCAAGCCCGCCAGTCGCACCCGGGTCTCGATCATGACCGGCTTCGCCGCCGCGGCCGTCGCGCTGTCCGCGCAGTCCGGCGCCCACGCCGACCCGCAGCCGACCAAGGACCAGGTCAAGGAGCAGGTCGACCAGCTCAACGAGCAGGCCGAGGTCGCGACCGAGAAGCTCAACGCCGCCCAGGAGAAGCAGCAGCAGCTGCAGAAGCAGGTCACCGACCTCCAGGACCAGGTGGCGCGGCAGCAGGGGCAGGTGACCGACCTTCAGGGCGGCCTGGCCGAGATCGCCGGCGAGCAGTACCGCAACGGCGGCATATCGCAGACCGTCCAGCTGATGTTCTCCGCCAGCCCGGACACCTTCCTGAGCCAGGCCGACACGCTGAACCAGGCCGGCGGCACCCAGAAGGGCCAGCTCAAGCAGCTCCAGGACGAGCAGCGCAAGCTCGACCAGGTGCGCTCCGAGGCCCAGGGCAAGCTCGCCGAGATGGAGACCACCACCCAGCAGCTGAAGAGCGCCAAGGACGAGGTCCAGGGCAAGCTCAAGGCCGCGCAGGACCTCTTCAACACCCTGTCCGAGCAGGAGCGCCAGGCGATCCGCGCGGCCGAGGAGAAGGCCGCCGCCGAGGCCAAGGCGAAGGCCGACGCCGCCGCGAAGGCCGCCCAGCAGCAGGCGGCGGCCCAGCAGGCCGCCGACCGCTCCTCCCGCGACAACAGCCGCACCGACCTGAGCGCGTCGCAGGCCCCCGCCGCGCCGGTCACCAAGCCGAGCGCCGGCAGCTCGCGCGGCGCCGCGGCGCTGTCCATCGCCGCCTCCAAGATCGGCAGCCCGTACGTCTACGGCGCCTCCGGCCCCGGCTCCTTCGACTGCTCGGGCCTGATGGTCTGGGCGTTCAACCAGGTCGACGTGGCGCTGCCGCGTACCTCGCAGGAGCAGGCCCACGCCGGTACCCGGATCGGCACCGACCTCTCCCAGGCCCAGCCCGGCGACCTGCTGATCTTCTACGGGGACGCCCACCACGTCGGCATCTACGCCGGCAACGGCCAGGTGCTGCACGCGCCCAAGCCCGGCGCGTCGGTCCGCTACGAGGCGGTCGGCAACATGCCGCTGACCTCCATCGTGCGGGTCTGATCCCCGCGCAGGCCCTCCCAGGCCCGGCCTTCCACCACGGAAGGCCGGGCCTGCGGCTTTTCCGGCGCCTCGGACTGATGTCCGATTGCGGGTCAAATATTCGGGTTGGCAGGGGTTTGGACTCGGTTGCCCGGACTCGCTAACGTCTGCCACCGGACTCCGCTTCCAGGGCCGCCCGCGTTGGTGCGGCGGCGGGGCCCCACCGCCGGATCGGAGCCGCTGCCGCCATGCCCGTGCACCGTCGTCCCCAACTGCTCGCCCGTGCGCTGGTGCTGACCGCGGCCGCCACCACCGCCCTGGGCGTGACGGCGGGCGGCAGCGCCCAGGCCGCCCCCGCCGCGCCGGACACGCCCACCCGCAAGGACGTCAAGGCGCAGGTGGAACAGCTCTACGGTGAGGCCGAGCAGGCGTCCGAGAAGTACAACGCCGCCCTGGAGACGCAGCAGCGCCTCCAGGGCGAGACGACCGTCCTCCAGGGCGAGATCGCCGTCGCCCAGGACCAGCTCAACCAGTTGCGCGGCGACCTCGCCACCGTGGCCGGCGCCGAGTACCGCGGCGGCGGCATGGCCCAGACCGTCCAGCTGATGCTCTCCACCGACCCGGAGGGCTACCTGTCCCGGGCCCGCACCCTCGACCAGGCCGCCGAGCGGCAGCAGGAGACCCTGCACGAACTGGCCACCCGCCAGCGCCGGCTCGACCAGCGCCGCACCGAGACCGCCGGCAAGCTCGCCGAACTCGACCAGGCCCGCCGCTCGCTCGCCGACAGCAAGCAGCAGATCCAGCAGCGGCTCACCAAGGCCCAGCGGCTGCTGAACAGCCTGGGCGTCGCCGAGCGGGCCCGGATGGCCGCCCAGGACGCCCAGGAGGCCGAGCAGCGCGCCACCCGGGGCACCGACCGGCTGGACCTCGGCACGGCCCCGCCCGCCTCCGAGCGCGGGGCGGCCGCGCTGGCCGCCGCGGTGCGGATGATCGGCTCGCCCTACCTCTACGGATCCACCGGGCCCCGCGCCTTCGACTGCTCCGGTCTGATGTACTACAGCTGGCGGCAGGCCGGAGTGACCCTGCCGCGCACCTCGCAGGCCCAGGCGTACGCCGGGCAGCGGGTCAGCCTCTCCGAAGCGCGGCCGGGAGACCTGGTGATCTTCTACCGGGACATGCACCACGTCGGGATGTACGCCGGCGGCGGGGTGATCGTGCACGCCCCCTACCCGGGCGCCAGGGTCCGCTACGAGAGCGTCAACGCGATGCCGGTCGCGGGGGTGGTCCGGCTCTGAGCCCGGCACCGTCCGACCCCGACGCCCCCCACCCGATAGACAGGGCCCGCCGGACGCTGTCCCGGCGTGGTGCGCTGCTGCTCGCGGTCGGCGGGCTGGCCCAGCTGTCGCTGCCGCCGGCCGCCCCGGCGGCCCCCTCGGCGGCCGGGCGGGCGGCGGACCGGTGGGCGGCGGACCGGCGGGCCGAGGTGGCCGCACTGCTGGACGCGCGGGCCCGGGCGCTGCCCTCCTGGTCCGGACCGGCGGCGATCGAGGCCGGCTACCGCAACCTGGTGCTCGGCGTGGATGCCGGGCCGGAGCGGCTCACGGCCGCCGCCGACCTGGCGGTCCGGATCACCGGGTACGACGACTACCCGGTGGTGTACCCGCGCCGGATCGACCTGGTCCGGGCCGGCGGCTGGCGGGTCGACCGGGAGGAGAGCGCGAGCGGGCCCCCGGCGCTCTGGGACCTCGGCTCCGCCCGGTCCGCGGCGGGCGCGCACTGCCTGGTGCTGGGCCTGGCCGACGGGCCCGACCCGGCCGGCCTGGTCGCGGTGGCCGACCGGGCCGTGCCCGCCGTGAGCGAGGTCTGGGGCACCGGCTGGGCGGGCCGCCTGCTGCTCGAAGTGCCCGCCACCGCCGAGCAGTTCGCCCGGCTGCTGGAGGTCGACCCGGCGGGCTGGACGGGCATGGCGGCGGTCACCTCGGCCGCCGCCGGCGCGCCCTGGCACACCCCCGCCGACCGGGTGCTGGTCAACCCCGGGACGTTCGGGCGGCTCAGCGACTTCGGCCGGCAGGTGGTCGTCACCCACGAGGCCACCCACGTCGCGACCAGGGCCGACACCCGGGCCTGGACACCGCTCTGGCTCTCCGAGGGCGTCGCCGACTGGACCGCCTACCGGGGCTCCGGCCGGCGCCCGCAGCAGATCGCCCCCGAGCTGGCCCGGGACGTCGCCGCCGGCCGGCTGCCCGCCGCGCTGCCCGCCGACCGGGACTTCACCGCGGGCGCCGACGGCATCGCGCAGGCGTACGAGCAGGCCTGGCTCGCCTGCGAGCTGATCGCCCGGCGCTACGGGCCCGAGCGGCTCGTGGCGTTCTACCGGGCGGTCGGCGCGGCCGACGGGCAGGGGGAGGACCGGGACCACCGGCTCGACCGGCTGCTCCGGGCCGGACCGGGCGTCGGCCTGGCCGAGTTCACCCGGCTCTGGCTGGCCGAGGTGGCCGCGCTGCGCGATTGACGGTGCGCGCCGTTCAGCGCCGCTGCCTGGCCGGGGTACCGGGCCGCTGCCTGGCCGGGGCGCCGGGCCGGTCGATGCCGTCCAGCAGGTCCTGCTCGTAGGCGATGCCGGGGCGCACCGGGTAGGCGCCGGCGGGCACCGCCTCGGGCTTGGCCAGCACCACCGTCGCCGGGAGCTGTGCCGGGCCGCGGGTGGCGCGCCAGAGCCGGATGCAGGAGAGCACGGTGGCGGCCAGCAGCAGCAGGTTGCGCAGGCTGAGCACGGTGACGCCCCAGGGCTCGCTGGCGAGGATCCGGCTGAACATCAGCGGGAACTCGGCCAGCGTCAGCGGGCAGGCGAGCAGGATCAGCAGGGCCACCGGCCGCTGGCTGCTGCCGCGCACGGTCAGGCAGACCGCGGCGACGCCGATCAGCCAGACCAGGTACTGCGGGCTGATCACCCGGCTGGTGACGGTGAAGATGAGCAGCGCGCTGAGCGCCGCGTCGTACATGGTGGCCGCGTTGCGGCGCTTGGCGGTGAAGCGCCAGAGCAGCAGCCAGGCGAAGCCCAGCACGGTGCCGGCCATCATCACCTTGCTGATCACGGGGACCCACGGCCCGAGCATCTCCGGGGAGCCGTAGTTCATGGTGACCTTGCCGTCCCAGGCGTCCGCGAGCCGGGCGAAGTGCAGCGGCAGCGCGCCGAGCGACTCCACCTCGATGCCGCGTTCCTTCTGGAAGGCGAGGAAGCCGAAGGCGCCGTTCATCCCGGCCGCGAGCAGGAAGCCCACCGAGACGGCGGTGGCTGCGGCCAGCGTCCAGGCGCGGCGGGTGCGGCGGCCGGAGGGGGTGCCGATCAGGGCGAGCAGCGGCCAGATCTTGATGATCCCGCCCAGGCCGAGCAGCATCCCGCCGATCGCGGGGCGGCGGATCAGCGCCAGCAGGCCGGCCAGGGCGATCGCGGTGACGATGATGTCCAGCCGGTTGTAGACCATCGGGCCGAGCAGCGGCACGGCCACCACCCACATCCAGGCGCCGGTCAGTGCCCGGCCGCGGCGCAGCCCGGTGCGGACCAGCAGGGCGGTGGCGGCGATGTCGGCGATCCCGCAGATCACCCAGAAGGAGACCAGGTACGACCAGGGCAGCAGGCCCGGCAGCAGGATCACCAGGGCCGCGCCGGGCGGGTACTGCCAGGTCACGTCGTCGAACGGGAAGGTGCCGGTCTGCAGGACGCCGTACCAGGCGTGGTAGATCATCCAGACATCGGCGGTGATGTCCCCGCCGAGCCCCTTGACCACGCCGGTCATCAGCAGCACCAGCACCGTCCGGGTGGCCAGCCAGGTGGCGCCGAGTGCGGCGAGCGCCCCGAACGGGCGGCCGGGGGCACGGGCCGGCTCCTGCCGGGCGGCCGGCGTCGGGCCGGGGCCGGCGGCGCCGCTGGGTGTACCGGACTCGGTGGCCGGGGCCAACTCCACTGCGCTCCCTCGTTCGTCTCGGACGTCCCACCGGAGGCGCCGCGCGACGGACGCCCGGGCGGTCGGAGGGGCGGGCACGGCACGCTGGGCCGGGCCGCCACCGGCCGCCTAGGTTCTAGGACTGACCCGGGGGTGAAACGGTTGCCGTGCGCGGATCCGTTCCCGGCGGGTCATGGTGTTGACCTATCGTACGGATCACCCAGCGGTACACCGCGCACCCCCCGACAAGCGAGCCGTGGCCTGAATGCACCGAACCTTGATCGTCACCAACGACTTCCCGCCCCGCCCCGGCGGCATCCAGGCCTTCGTGCACAACATGGCTGTACGTCAGCCCGCCGGGAGCATCGTGGTGTACGCCTCGACCTGGCGGGACGGCACCGAGGTGGCCCGCTTCGACGCCGAGCAGCCGTTCCCGGTGATCCGGGACCGGACGAAGGTGATGGTTCCCACACCGCGGGTCACCCGGCGGGCCGCCGAGATCCTGCGGGCGGAGAAGTGCGACTCGGTCTGGTTCGGTGCCGCCGCCCCGCTCGGGCTGATGGCGCCCGCGCTGCGCCGGGCCGGTGCGGCGCGGCTGCTCGGCATGACCCACGGGCACGAGGCCGCCTGGGCCCAGCTGCCGGCCGCCCGGCAGCTGCTGCGGCGGATCGGCGCGGGCACCGACGTGCTGACCTACCTGGGGGAGTACACCCGGTCCCGGATCGCGGGCGCGGTCGGGCCGCAGGCCGCGGCCCGGATGGTGCAGTTGCCGCCTGGCGTGGACGAGACGACCTTCCACCCGGGCTCGGGGGGCGCCGAGGTGCGTCGCCGGCTCGGGCTGGCGGACCGGCCGGTGGTGGTCTGCGTCTCCCGGCTGGTGCCGCGCAAGGGGCAGGACACGCTGATCGAGGCGATGCCGCAGATCCTCGCCGACGTGCCGGACGCCGTGCTGCTGATCGTCGGCGGCGGCCCGTACCGGGCGGACCTGGAGAAGCTGGCCGACGCCAGGGGAGTCCGGGCCTCGGTGCGCTTCACCGGCTCGGTGCCGTGGGAGGAGCTGCCCGCCCACTACGGGGCCGGGGACGTCTTCGCGATGCCCTGCCGGACCAGGCGCGGGGGGCTGGACGTCGAGGGCCTGGGCATCGTCTACCTGGAGGCCTCGGCGACCGGTCTGCCGGTGGTCGCGGGCGACTCCGGCGGCGCGCCGGACGCGGTGCTGGAGGGCGAGACCGGGTACGTGGTGCCGGGCGGCTCGGCCGCCGAGGCCGCCGAGCGGATCGTCCGGCTGCTGGGCGACGAGGAGCTGCGTCGGCGGATGGGCGAGGCCGGGCGGCGCTGGGTGGAGCGCTCCTGGCGCTGGGACCTGCTGGCCGGGCGGCTGACCTCGCTGCTGGCGGCCTAGACCGGGCTTGGGCACGTGAGCGGGCCCCGCCTCCCTCCGGGGAGACGGGGCCCTGCGGCTACTTCTGGTAGATCGCCTCGATGTCGGCGGCGAAGTCCTTCAGCACGAGGTTGCGCTTGAGCTTGAGGGAGGGCGTCAGGTGGCCGCTCTCCTCGGAGAACTCGGTGTCCAGCAGGCGGAACTTCTTGACCGCCTCGGCGTGCGAGACGGCCGCGTTGCCGTCGTCCACCGCGGCCTGGAGGGCGGCCAGCAGGTCCGGGTCCTGGCTCAGCTCGGCCACCGTGGCGGTGGCGGGCTTGCCGTTGAGCTCCTTCCACTTGGGGAAGAAGTCCGGGTCGACGGTGACCAGGCAGGCCACGAAGGGCTTGCGGTCGCCGACCACCATGACCTCGCCGACCAGCGCGTGCGCCCGGATGCGGTCCTCGATCACGGCCGGGGCGACGTTCTTGCCGCCCGCGGTGACGATGATCTCCTTCTTGCGGCCGGTGATGGTCAGGTAGCCCTCGGAGTCCAGCGAGCCGAGGTCGCCGGTGGCGATCCAGCCGTCCTTGAGGGTGTCGGCGGTGGCCTGCGGGTTGTTCCAGTAGCCGGTGAAGACGTGCGGGCCCTTGAAGAAGACCTCGCCGTCCTCGGCGATCCGCACCGAGGCGCCGGGGACCGGCTGGCCGACCGTGCCGATCTTCGGCTTGTCCCACGGGTTGAAGGCGGTGGCCGCGCAGGTCTCGGTCAGGCCGTAGCCCTCCAGGACGGTGAAGCCGATGCCCCGGTAGAAGTGGCCCAGCCGCTCGCCGAGCGGGGCGCCGCCGGAGATGGCGTGGGTGGCCCGGCCGCCGAGGGCGGCGCGCAGCTTGCTGTAGACCAGCTTGTCGAAGACCGCGTGCTTGATCCGCAGGACCAGGCCCGCGCCGCCGGCGTCCAGCGCCCGGCTGTAGGCGATCGCGGTGTCGGCGGCCTTGTCGAAGATCTTGCCCTTGCCGTCGGCCTGGGCCTTGGCGCGGGCGGTGTTGTAGACCTTCTCGAAGACTCTCGGCACGCCCAGGATCAGGCTCGGCTTGAAGGCGGCCAGCTCGGCGGTGACGTCCCTGATGTCGGAGACGTGGCCCAGCTTGATCGGCGCCATCGCGGTGGCGATCTCGGCGATCCGGCCGAGCACGTGGGCCAGCGGGAGGAACAGCAGGACGGAGCTGTCGCCGGTGCGGAACAGCGGGGCCAGGCGCTCCACCACGTTGCCGCACTCGGCGAGGAAGTTGGCGTGCGTCAGCTGACAGCCCTTCGGGCGGCCGGTGGTGC
Source organism: Kitasatospora sp. NPDC056731 (assembly GCF_040687675.1). Taxonomy (NCBI): domain Bacteria; kingdom Bacillati; phylum Actinomycetota; class Actinomycetes; order Kitasatosporales; family Streptomycetaceae; genus Kitasatospora; species Kitasatospora sp. NPDC056731. The sequence goes on along the minus strand of NZ_JBFBNR010000060.1, from coordinate 9,790 downwards.
CCGAGGTGTAGACGATGGTGGCGATCGAGTCGGCGGTTGCGGTCGAGCGGCGCTCCTGCACCGTCTCGTCCGGGACGTCCTTCCCGGCCTCGGCCAGCGCGGCGATCGCGCCGCCCTCGATCTGCCAGGTGTGCTTCAGCCCGGTCAGCCGGCCGCGGACCTCGTCGACGACCTTGACGTGCTGGTCGGTCTCGGCGACGACGGCGACCGCGCCGGAGTCGCCGAGGATCCACTCGACCTGCTCGGCGGAGGAGGTCTCGTACACCGGGACGGTGATCGCGCCGGCCGTCCAGATCGCGAAGTCCAGCAGCGTCCACTCGTACCGGGTGCGGGACATGACGCCCACCCGGTCGCCCGGCTCGATGCCCGCGGCGATCAGGCCCTTGGCGGCGGCGTGCACCTCGGCCAGGAACTGCACCGCGGTCAACTCCTGCCAGCGGCCGTCCACCTTACGGCTGAGCACCGCGACATCCGGGTGCTCCGCTGCGTTCCGGTGCACAGGGTCGGAGAGATTACCGCCGCTGGGTACCTGGTAGAGAGCCGGAAGGCTGAAGTCGAGCAAGACTGCTCCTCGTTCGCGACGCTGCGGGACGGCAGGACGTTACTGCCCGGTAGGCAGCTTCGACCAGGGGGGTCGGCTCCGGTGTTCGAAGTGTCACACCCGGCCGGGTCCGACCAGGCCGTGACCGGGTCGTTCGAATGGCACCCTACGACAGCCCCGAGGTGACCGGCCGGTAGCATGCCCGGCCGACCGGCGCCGGGCCCCCGCCGAGCCGCGGCCCGCGCGGCCGAGCCGATCGCCGGTCGCGGTAGCCTGCTCCGGGCGGACAAGGCCGAGCACGCTCGACCGGACCGGCAGGCAGAGGGACGACGCGGAGGGCCATTCCATGGCGGAGCACACCAGGTCGAGCATCACCATCGACGCGACCCCGGCCACGGTCATGGCCGTGATCGCCGACTTCGCCGCCTACCCGGCCTGGACCGGCGAGGTCAAGGAGGTCGAGGTCCTGGAAGCCGGCGAGAACGGCCGCGCCGCCCAGGTCCGCCTGCTGCTCGACGCCGGCGCCATCCGCGACGAGCACGTCCTCGCCTACACCTGGGACGGCGACCGCGAGGTCGGCTGGACCCTCGTGCGCAGCCAGATGCTCCGCTCGCTGGACGGCTCCTACACGCTCGCCCCGCTCTCCGGCAGCCGCACCGAGGTGACGTACCAGCTCGCCGTGGACGTCAAGATCCCGATGCTCGGCATGATCAAGCGCAAGGCCGAGAAGGTCATCATCGACCGCGCCCTGGCCGGTCTGAAGAAGCGCGTCGAGGACGCCGACGGCAAGAAGCCCGTCCAGGGCTGACGCGGCGGAACGGGGGCCGACGGCATGACGGCGACACGCACCATCCTGGTCAGCGGCGACGCGGGCGCGCCCGTGGTGGCCGCCGCCACCGCCCTGCACGCCGCCCGGCGCGGCCACCGCACCTGGCTGCTGGCCGCCGACGACCCGCACCGCGCCCTGGACGGCGTCCTCGGCACCCGCCTGGAGCCCGAACCGGCCCGCTACGCACCCGGCCTGACCGTCTCCCGGATCGACGAGCAGGCCGCCTTCCGGTACGCCGCCGGCGAGCTCACCAGCCGGCTCAAGCCCGCCCTCGACCTGCTCGGCGCCGAGCAGCTCGACCCCGAGGAGCTGACCGCCCTCCCCGGCATCGCCCGGATCGCCCTGCTGCGCGCCCTGCCCGCCGCCGACCAGGACGTCCTGGTCGTGCTCGCCCCGCCGCCCGCCGAGCTGATCGCCACCCTCGCCCTGCCCGAGCAGTTGGAGCGCTACCTGGACCGGCTCGTCCCCGAGCAGCGGCAGGCGGCCCGGGCGCTGCGCCCGCTGCTGGCCGGCCTGGCCGGCGTGCCGATGCCCGCCGAGTGGCTGTACGAGGGGCGGACCAAGGCCGCCGCGGTGCTCGCCGAGTCCCGCGCCGCGATCGCCGCGCCCGGCACCAGCGTGCGCCTGGTCGTGCCGGCCGACGGCCACCCGTACCAGGAACTGGGCCGGATCCGGGCCGGGTTGGCCCTGCACGGCCACCGGCCGGACGCCGTCGTGGTGCACGGTGTGCTGCCCGAGGGCGCGGCCGACTCGCCGGACCCGTGGCTGGCCGCGCTGGCCCGCCGCCGCCGGGAGGAACTGGCCGAGCTCGCGGCCGAGACCGACGCCCCGGTGCTGGCCACCGGACTGGCCGAGGCCACCCTGGAGGCCGTCGCCGACCGCCTGTACGGGGACGGGCCCGGCCCGGAGCGGCTGGCCCCCGAGCCCTGGCCGGTCGAGGACCGCCTCGCCGAGGAGGGCCTGCTGGTCTGGCACCTCGCGCTGCCCGGCGCCGACCGGGCCGAGCTGGACCTCGTCCGGCGCGGCGACGAACTGGTCGTCGGCCTCGGCGCCCACCGCCGGGTGCTCACCCTGCCGTCCGCGCTGCGCCGCTGCACGGTGGCCGGCGCGAGCCTGCACGACGGGGCGCTCTCGGTGCGGTTCGCGCCCGACCCGGCGCTCTGGCCCCGGGGCTGAAGCCCTTTCGGGGTCCCTACGGGCTGTCCGGTAGCGTCGGGCCCGAGGGCCGCGGGGTGCGGCCACGGCCGAGGAGGCGCCCGCGATGACCAGCACCGACGACCGGACCGAGCCCACCGCCGAGCCGGGCGGCCCGCAGGCCCACCCGTTCGGGCCGGAGCTGGGCCCGCTGGTGGACGAGGTGCGCAAGCTCGCCTCCGCCGTCGGCCAGAAGGCGCAGGAGGCGAGCGCCGACACCCTGATCACCCTCTCCGGGCTGGCCGACCGGCTGCGCACCCAGCAGCCCGAGGTCTACTCCCACCTCGCCGCCGCCGGCTCCGGACTGGCCGCCGCGGGCACCGAGCTGCTGGCCGCCTACCGGGCCGCGGTGGCCGGCCACGAGCACCGCTGGACGGCCGGCGAGGGCGCCGCCACCGAGCGGATCGACCTCGACACGCCTGACGAGGCGTCCGCCAAGCAGTGAATCCGTAACCTTCGAACCGTGATCGCGTTGCTCTGGTGCGTGACGAAGCGGGCGATTAGATACGACTTTTGAAGCGTCACGGCCCGGTTGGTCCATGATTGTCTTCGGTTAATGTATGCGAGGCTGTGTACGGGGGGCAGGGTTGGGCGGTACCGTTCCGCCCAGCGGGAACGAGTGAATAGCTGAGGGACACATGGCTCTGACCATCGGCGTCGATGTCGGCGGGACCAAGATCGCGGCAGGCGTGGTCGACGAGGCGGGCGCGATCCTGGCCCGGACCAGGGTGCCCACCCCGGCCGACCCGCAGTGGGCGGTCGATGCCATCGCGCAGGCCGTGCGCGAGCTCAAGGAGCAGCACCCCGACGTCACCGCCGTCGGCGTCGGCGCCCCCGGCTTCGTGGACAGCAACCGTTCCACGGTGATCTTCGCGCCCAACATCGACTGGGAGAACGAGCCGCTGCGCGGCCGCATCGAGGAGCTCGCCGGCCTGGACACCGTCGTCGAGAACGACGCCAACTGCGCCGCCTGGGCCGAGTTCCGCTTCGGCGCCGCCGCCGACCACCAGGACATGGTGCTGATCACCGTCGGCACCGGCATCGGCGGCGGCATCGTCCTCGACGGCCGGCTGCACCGCGGCCGGTTCGGCGTGGCCGGCGAGATCGGCCACCTCAACATGGTCCCCGACGGCCTGACCTGCGGCTGCGGCGGCAAGGGCTGCTGGGAGCAGTACGGCTCCGGGCGGGCGCTGCGCCGCTACGGCCGGGAGAAGGCCGCCGCCGACCAGGTGCGCGGCCGGCGGATGCTGGAGCTCAACGACGGCGTCGCCGAGACCATCCGCGGCATCCACATCACCGAGGCGGCCGAGGAGGGCGACCCGCTCGCCCTGGAGTGCTACGCCGAACTGGCCGACTGGCTCGGCCGCGGCATGGCCGACCTCGCCGCGCTCTTCGACCCGGGCGTCTTCGTCCTCGGCGGCGGCGTCTCCGACTCCGGCCGCCTGCTGCTCGACCCGGTCGCCAAGGCCTTCGAGCACTACCTCACCGGCGGCATCCACCGCCCGCGCGCCGAGGTCGTGCTGGCCTCGATGGGCTCCGCCGCCGGCATCGTCGGCGCCGCCGACCTGGCCCGCACCGCGTAGCCACCCCCTGAACCCGCCGGCGGCGGTGCGACCGGACCCCGACCAACCCCGGACGCGCCGCCGCCGACGCACGCCCCCGGCCCTGCCGTACGGTCGTCCCACGCACCACGTACGGGGAGGACCAGGACCATGACCACGGCACCCGCCGAACCGCCGCCGCCCGGCCCGCGCCGGCTGCGCCTGCTCAGCTACAACATCCGCTCGCTGCGGGACGACCGGCAGGCGCTGGCCCGGGTGATCCGGGCCTGCGCGCCCGACCTGGTCTGCATCCAGGAGTCACCGCGCTACTGGCGGCCCGAGGGCCAGGCCGCCCGGCTGGCCCGGAACACCGGGACGGTCGTCCTGGCCGGCGGCGGCCGGACCGCCGCCGGGCCGCTGCTGCTCGGCCGGCCCGGGGCGACCCAACTGCTGGGCGTGCACGACCGGCTGCTGCCCAAGACCCGCGGCCTGCACGCCCGCGGCTTCGCCACCGCACTGCTGCGACTGCCCGGAACGGCGCCGTTCACCCTCACCAGCTGCCACCTCAGCCTGGACGCCGACGAGCGGTACGGCCAGTTCGAGCTGCTGCTCGACCAGCTCGGGATCGCCGAACGCGGCATCGTGGCAGGGGACTTCAACGAGCACCCGGACGGCAGGGGCTGGCAGCTGCTGGCCGGGCGGCTGCAGGACGGGTACCCGACCGCGCCCTGGGGCGGCGAGTTCACGTCCGTCCCCGAGCGCCCCTACCAGCGGATCGACGCCGTGTTCGCCACGCCCGGGATCACCGTCCTCGGCTGCGGGGTGCCGCACGGGCTGCCCGGCGTCACCGAGGCCGACCTGCGCGCCGCGACCGACCACCTGCCGGTGCTCGCGGTGCTGGAGCTGCCGGAGGTTCCCGACGGGGTCTAGACGACCGCGCCGTTGTCCGGGTCCTCGGGCTCGTCCTCGTCGCGGTCCTTCATCCGGGTCACCAGGGTGACGAAGCCGCCGAGGAAGGCGGTGATCCCGACCCAGGCCGGCCAGCCGGCGATCTCCCGCCACACCACCGCGTCGAACAGCAGCAGGGCGGGGCCGCCGAGCACCGCGAGCCAGGCGAACTTCGCGGTGACGTCGGCCGTCGGCAGCGGCGGGGGCTCCGGCGGGACGTAGTGGTCCTCGTCGCTCTCCTCGGCCAGTTCGAAGTCGCGCGGACCCGAGCTCGCCGCCGGCATCACCGGCCGACCGGAGCGGGGGCGGGGCTGCGGGGTGAGGTCGGCGAGGTCGTCCGGGTCGGTCCGGGAGCCGGGGGCGTCCTTGAAGCCGCCCTTCAGCTCGCTCTGGGCCCGGAGGTTCTCGACCTCCGGCCAGTTGGGGTTGGTGAGGTCCACGGGGTCGTCGAACTGCGCGACCAGGGCGGCGAAGATCTCGTCCTGCTCGGCCTGGCTGCGCTCGGGGGCGCGCCGGGTGCGGGGCTCCGCGGGCGCGGTGGCGTCCGGTTCGGCCGGGTGCCGGTCGGCGGCCGGTGCTTCGGCGGCCTCCGCGGCCGGGGCGGTGACGCCGTCCGCCCCCGGACGGTCCGCCGGGGCGCCGCTGTGCGCGGTGCCGTCCTTCGCTGTGCCGTCTTTCGCTGTGCCGTCCTCGCGGGGTGCCTCGTCCCCGCCGCCCGCCGTGCTGCTCTCGTGCACTTCCGGCCCTTCAGCCATGGTGATCGTCGGATTCGACCCCGGTGACGCCCACCGCGTGTGCGGGGGCCAGCCGTCGGATGAAGTCCTGGCTGGCCGCGAATATTTCCGCCGCGTCGTGGTCCAGCGTCGCGACGTGGAAGCTGCGCTGGCACAGCCGCTCCGTCACGTCGGTCGAGGATATCCGGGCCAGCACCAGTTCCGAGTTGGCCGGCGAGACGACGTGGTCCTGCGGACTGCGGAAGAGCAGCACCGGCTGGGTCACCTGCGGCAGCCGCCGTTGGACGTCCCGCCACAGCCGGCCCAGCGACCAGGCGGCGTTCAGCGGCGTCCGGTCGTAGCCCAGCTCGACCGTGCCGGGCTTGGCGATGTCGTCGGCGATCCCGGGCACGCTCGGCACGAGGTGCCGCAGCACCGGCAGCAGCACACTCGCGGGGTTGTCCGAGCGCACCGACGGGTTGACCAGCACCAGCCCGGACACCGCCGGACCGTGCAGCGCGGCCAGCCGCAGCGCCAGCGCGCCGCCCATCGACAGCGCGCAGACGAAGACCTGCTCGCACTCGGCGGAGAGCGTCAGCAGTTCGTGCTCGACCTCGGCGTACCAGTCCTCCCAGCGGGTGACCTGCATGTCCCGCCACCGGGTGCCGTGCCCGGGCAGCAGCGGCAGCGACACGCTGAACCCGGCCGCCGCCAGTTCCTCCGCCCAGGGCCGCAGCGACTGCGGCGACCCGGTGAAGCCGTGGCACAGCAGCACCCCCACCGGTCCGCCGCGGTGGCGGTACGGTTCGGCACCGGGCAGCAACGGCATGGCGGACTCCTTCGCGGGCGGGTGGCGCTGGGGGAGGGACGCTGGAGGGGGAGGCTGCGGGAATCCGCATCGTCCCACGGCCCCGCCCGGGACGTACACCCCTCATGGCGGCCTCCGCGCGGGCCGCACACCCCTCTCGGCGGCCCCCGTGCGAGTGCCTGCGGGAGTCCGACGGCGGCCCGCCGGGGCGGGGCGGGGCGCGGGCCGAGCCCACGGGGCATTAGGATCGACCGGTCCGCATAACAGGAGGCCCGGGTTGTTCTACCGACTGATGAAGATGATCGTCGCGCCACTGCTTCGGATCTTCTTCCGGCCGTGGATCGAGGGTGAGGAGAACATCCCCACCGAGGGCGCGGCCATCATCGCGAGCAACCACCTGTCCTTCTCGGACTCCTTCTTCTTCCCCGCGCTGATCAAACGCCGGGTGACCTTCATCGCGAAGGCCGAGTACTTCAACACCCCGGGCATCAAGGGCCGGCTGACCGCCGCGTTCTTCAAGGGCGTCGGCCAGCTGCCGGTGGACCGCTCGGGCGTGCGCGGCGCGGGCGAGGCCGCGATCCGCAGCGCCATCGCGGTGCTGGACGGCGGCGAGCTGTTCGGCGTCTACCCCGAGGGCACCCGCTCGCCCGACGGCAAGCTGTACCGCGGCAAGGTCGGCGGCCTGGCCCGCGTCGCGCTGGCCACCGGCGCGCCGGTCATCCCGGTCGCCATGATCGATACCGAGAAGGTCCAGCCGCCCGGTCAGGTGATCCCCAACTTCGGCACCCGCCCCGGCATCCGGATCGGCCGCCCGCTGGACTTCTCCCGCTACCACGGCATGGAGAACGACCGCTTCATCCTCCGTTCGGTGACGGACGAGGTGATGTACGAGATCATGCGGCTCTCCGGCCAGGAGTACGTGGACATCTACGCAACCGCCGCCAAGCGGCAGATCGCCGACGACAAGAAGAAGGCCGACGCCGAGCGCAAGGCCGCCGCCAAGGCGGAGAAGGCGGAGGCGGAGGCCGAGAAGGCCGCCGCCGACAAGGCCGCCGCGACGGAGCAGGCCGAGCAGTCCGAGCAGTCCGGGCAGGAGCCGAAGGAGACCGGGTCGGCCTGACGGCCGCGGGCACGGCCCAGGGGAGGGGCGCAAGGATGACGGACGGCGAGAGAACCGGGGCAGTCGGCGGCGCGGTCGCGGCCGGGGGCATGTCCGTCGAACTGCCGTTGTGGAAGGCCATCTCCTACTTCCGGGTGCTGGCCCTGTGCTACGCCCTGCTGCGCTACCTCAACTCGTACCTGGACTTCCTGCACCCCGTCGCCGGCTGGATCTTCCTCGGCACGCTCACCCTCTGGACGCTCGCCAGCACCCGGGCCTTCGCCGGCCCGCAGCGCTGCACCTGGTACGTGCTCGGCGCCGACCTCACCCTCGCCGTCACCGGCATCGTGATGAGCGGCCTGACCGACGACCCGGTACGGATCAGCCACGGCGCGCCCACCCTGCCGACCATCTGGGCCGCCGGCACGGTGCTCGGCTTCGCCGGCAAGGGCGGCTGGCGCTGGGCGGCCGCCGCGGGCACGGTGATCGGCGTCGCCAACATCCTCGGCCACGGCGGCCCGACCGGCGACAACATCCACAACATCATGCTGCTGATGGTGGCCGGCTGCGCCATCGGCTACGTCATCGAACTGGCCCGCGCCAGCGAGGCGACGCTCACCCGGGCGCTCCAGGTCGAGGCGGCCACCCGGGAGCGCGAGCGGCTCTCCCGGGACATCCACGACGGCGTGCTCCAGGTGCTCGCCCTCGTCCAGCGCCACGGCGCCGAACTCACCGCGCGGCCGGCCGAGGGCGCCGCGGCTGCGGCCGGTGGACGCCCGGGCGGCGACGCCGACTTCGCCGAACTCGGCCGACTGGCCGGCGAGCAGGAACGCGCCCTGCGGGCGCTGATGACCGGCGGCCCGATCCCGGGGCAGCGTCCGCAGGAGTGCGGGGCCGGGGAGCCGCAGGACCTCACCGCGCTGCTGCGCCCGTACGCCGACGAGCGGATCACGCTGTCCGCCCCCGGCGGGCCGGTGCTGCTGCCCGCCGGGGCGGCCGGCGAACTGGCCGCGGCGGTCGGCGCCGCCGTCGACAACGTCCGCCGGCACGCCGGGGAGCGGGCCCGGGCCTGGATCCTGGTGGAGGACGAGCCGCAGGCCGTCACGGTCAGCATCCGCGACGACGGCCCCGGCTTCGCCCCCGGCCGCCTCGGCGAGGCGGAGCGGGCCGGGCGGCTGGGCGTCTCCCAGTCCATCCGCGGCCGGCTGCTGGACCTCGGCGGCACGGCCGAGCTGTACTCGGCGCCCGGAGAGGGCGTCGAGGTCGAACTCCGTGTCCCGAGGAAGGGCTCTGATGACCGATCAGCCGACGACTGACCGGCCGATACGGGTGATGGTCGTGGACGACCACCCGATGTGGCGCGACGCCGTCTCGCGGGACCTCGCCGAGGCGGGGCTGGACGTGGTGGCCACCGCGGGCGACGGCGAGGAGGCCGTCCGCCGGGCCCGCGCCTGCTCGCCGCAGGTCGTCGTGCTGGACCTCAACCTGCCCGGTCTGCCCGGCGCCGAGGTGTGCCGCCAGGTGGTCGCGCAGGATCCGGCGGTGCGGGTGCTGGTGCTCTCGGCCAGCGGCGAGCACCAGGACGTGCTGGAGGCGGTGAAGTCCGGCGCGACCGGGTACCTGGTCAAGTCGGCCGGGCGGGAGGAGCTGCTGGACGCGGTGCGGCGCACGGCCGTGGGCGACGCCGTGTTCACCCCGGGCCTGGCCGGCCTGGTGCTGGGCGAGTTCCGCCGGCTGGCCGCCGAGCCGGCCCCGGCCTCCGCGCCGGCCGTCCCGCAGCTGACCGCCCGGGAGACCGAGGTCCTGCGCCTGGTGGCCAAGGGCCTGTCGTACCGGCAGATCGCGGACCGGCTGGTGCTGTCGCACCGGACGGTGCAGAACCACGTCCAGAACACGCTCGGCAAGCTGCAACTGCACAACCGGGTGGAACTGGTGCGGTACGCGATCGAGCAGGGGCTGGACGACGACATCTGACGGTTCCGGCGGGTCCGGCCGCGTCGGCGATCCCGCGTGCGGCGGCGGGCCGTCCAGGCTCGCGCTGTTCGGGAAGATGCTCTTCTCGGAACGGACCGGGGTGTCGATGGTGCTGTTGAAGCCGAACTTCTCGGCCTGCGCCC
>NZ_JBFBNR010000059.1:0-41528 GCF_040687675.1 Kitasatospora sp. NPDC056731 | reverse complement strand
TCCAGCCGCACCGCCTCGCGGCGCTGACGTGCCTTCGCCGTCAGTCCGCCCCCATCCGCATAGCGCATACCAACGGCATAGCGCGCAAATGACCGTCAGTCAGCTACACAAACAGGCCAATCACCTCGAAGCGCCAAGGTCAGTAACGCTGTTGACGCACCCGCCGCGCCGGCCTCAGCCGGTGGCCGTCGGAGTGGGCGAAGCCGCGCCGGTGGGCGGGGCCTGGCAGGGCAGGACGACCATCACACTCACACCCTGGCCGGGCTTCGACGCGCCCGCCGAGACGGTGTAGCCGTCGGGCTCGTGGACGGCATCGAACTCCCAGGTGGGCGCGGTGGGCTGAGCGTCCGAACCGGACGCCAACGAGGTGATCTTGAAACCCTCACCGGCGAGCTTCTCCCGCAGCGCCCGCAGCACCTCGGGGCGCTTGTCGTCCTCGGCCTTCAACAGGACCCCCGAGCTGAGCTGGTAGGCCTCGCCCTCATCGGCCACACCCAATCCCCGCCCCTGGCACCTGTAGTAGCCGACGAGCTTGCTCCACGGATCGCGCTCAAGGCCCGTCAGCTCGCGCACGTGGTCCTGGACCCGATCCGCCCGGGCCAGTGCCTCCTCCCGGGACTCGACACGTGTGGGCGCGCTCGGTGTTCCCGATCCTCCGCCGGCGACCCCACGGACGAGCATGAGCCGAGCACCAGGGCGCCCGACACCATCACCACGGCCGCGCAGGCCGCCCGTGCGGCCGCCCCGGACGGCACGGCCGTCGATCTCTTGAACAAGTGCAGTACTCTCCCCCGCTGACAGGTGTGCGTTGTGCCATCCGGATGCTATGGCACCACCGGGGAGGCTCCGCATGTGCCGAAGCGTGACAGCTGACACCAAGGCGCGCGCGTACCGATGGACCCGAGGGACCCGGGGAGCCACCTGACGAGCACGATGAACCGGGCCACCACAGGTGGAACCCGGCCGGGCATGCGGGAACTACGGGAGACGTGTCGCCGTCCGGACGAGGTCGGCGACGGCTCTGGACCGACTGTGCGGTGGCCAGGCGATCACGGTGGTGACTTTCGGCGCGTCCAGCACGGGCACGGCGGCGAGGCCACCGTGCAGCTGGGCTCGGCACGACTCCGGTGAGACCGCGCAAGCCCGGCCGAGCGCGACGAGCTGCAACAACTGTGCGTGGTCGCGGACTTGGGGGCCGGGGCCGGGTGCGTAGGTGCCGTCGGGGTTGGGCCAGCGTGGCAGGGGCAGGCCCGGCAGCCCGGCGATGTCGGCCATGTGTACGTGGTCCCGGGCGGTGAGCGGATGCCCGGCCGGCAGGACCGCCACCTGGCCCTCCGTGCTGAGCGCCTCGGCGTGGAGCCCGGCCGTCGAGTCGAACGGCCGGTGCAGCAGCGCCACGTCGGCCCGGCCCTCGCGCAGAAGTCGTCCCTGCTCGGCCGGGCCGCACAGGATGACGTCGACGGGGACCGAGCCGGGTTCGACGGCGTACGCGTCGAGCAGTTCCGCCAGCAGTTCGCTGGACGCGCTGGCCTTCGTGACCAGGACCAGGCCGGGACCGCCGGTGGGGGAAGCGGCGGCGCGGCGGGTCCGACGCTCGGCGGCGTCGACCGCCTCCAGGACCGCCCGGCCCTCGACCAGCAGCACCGAGCCGGCGTCGGTCAGCGTGACGGTGCGGCTGGTCCGATCCAGCAGGGCTGCCCCGAGCCGGCGTTCGAGCTGCTGGATCGCCCGTGACAGCGGCGGTTGCGCGATCCCGAGGCGCTGCGCGGCGCGCCCGAAGTGCAGCTCTTCGGCGACAGCGACGAAGTAGCGCAGTTCCCGGGTCTCCATCCGGCCACGGTACTCCGGATCAATACCCAGACGGTATCGGTGCCCACCCGATCGGTCTTGGACCCCCACCGGGGGCCGCGGGCAGCATGGCCCCATGAGCGAACGAACGACTGCGCTGGTCACCGGCGCGAACAAGGGAATCGGCTACGAGATCGCCGCGGGCCTGGGCGCCCTCGGCTGGAGCGTCGGCGTCGGCGCCCGCGACGACCAGCGCCGGGAGGCCGCGGTGGAGAGGCTGCGCGCGGCCGGCGTCGACGCGTTCGGCGTACCGCTGGACGTGACCGACGACGCGAGCGCGACCGCCGCCGCCCGGCTGATCGAGGAACGGGCCGGGCACCTCGACGTGCTCGTCAACAACGCCGGCATCGCCGGCGGCATGCCGCAGGAGCCCACCCGGGTCGATCCCGCCACCATCCGCACGGTCGTGGAGACCAACGTGATCGGCGTCATCCGCGTCACCAACGCGATGATGCCGCTGCTGCGGCGCTCCGCCTCACCGCGGATCGTGAACATGTCCAGCAGCGTCGGCTCCCTCACCCGGCAGTCAGGAGCCGCCGCCGAGCAGACGGCGGGTCCGGTGGCCGTGGCGTACGCGCCGTCGAAGACGTTCCTGAACGCCGTCACCCTCCAGTACGCCCGGGAGCTGAGTGGCACGAACATCCTGATCAACGCCGGCTGCCCCGGCTACGTCGCGACCGACCTCAACGGCTTCCACGGCGTGCGCACCCCCGAACAGGGCGCGGCGATCGCCATCAAACTCGCGACCCTGCCCGACGACGGCCCGACCGGCCAGTTCTTCGAGGACGCCGGCGTCGTGCCCTGGTGATGCGCACGGCTGCCGCTGAACCGGTCGGCAGAAGGCTGTCATGCCGGGCGTCGCGACCAGCGGAGAGCGGCTCAGCCGGGGCTTCCCGGGGCGAGGTGCCGACATTCTAGATCATCAAGTTGAGGTTCTGTCAGGTTCCGCGACTTCGGCTCCGGGTCCACCACCGGTTGTGCTTCCCTTCGTTCCGGAACGCCGAGTTCGGCGGCCCGGTTCTGCCCCGCGACACACACGATGGAGACGGAATGCCCGAGAACGAGACCGTAACTCGCGCCACCCTGCGCACGCTGACCCTGGACATAGAGGGCCGACCCTCCACCACGTGGCGCCTTGACGACCCGCAGGTACTCGCCGATCTGAAGAAGACTCCGTTCGTCCTCGCCGAAGGTGCCCACTACAGGCTCAGTTACAGCTTCACGGTGAGCGGTGACATCGTGTCCGGCCTCAGGTACGTCTCCGCAGTCTTCCGCAAGGGTCTCAAGGTCTCCAAGGACCAGCAGATGCTCGGCTCATTCGGCCCGCAGGACAAGGAGCACACGGTGTGCATTCCCCGGCACGGCTGGGAGGAGGCTCCGAGCGGGCTGCTGTCCCGCGGCAGCTACACCGCCAAGTCAACCTTCGTGGACGACAACGGCACGACGCTCGGGGAGCTCGAGTACGCCTTCGACATCACCGAGAACTGGCCGGCCACCGAGTCGACCAGCTGACACACCTCCTCCCTTCCTCCCCACGCCAAGGGCAGGCACTCGCCCTTGCCCTTGGCGTGGCCCCGCACCGCCTCGGTTTCCGGGCCCGTCCGACGCCGTGACGTGCTCCACCGAGCAGGAGGTGCTCTCCGGGTTCCGACCGGGCCCTCCGCGCCGAAGCGCGGCGGCCTCCACCGAGATCGGCCGAACGGGTGGGCACCAGCGGCGCCGGAGGCCTTGTGCGTGCACGAAGGCAAATCGCCGTGCGTAACTGTGCGCGGGTCCGACGGCCACACGGTCCGCCGTACGAGCCGATGGCCGCAGCCCTCCCCGCCCCGCACCCCGAACGGAGCCGCCCGCCCATGCGCACCCCCACTCTCGCCGCCCTCTCCCTGGCGCTCGCCCTACCCCTGACGGGGTTGGCCGCCACCGGCACCGCCGCCGCCCAGTCCCCCGCCTCCCGAGAGGTGCCGATCACGGAGTGCGCGGACGTCCCCAAGGTCCGCGACGCCGGCGCCGAGAACTACCTCTGCACCCGGAAGGAACTCGGCCCGGTCACCCTGCCGACGGACCCCGTGGTGACCAAACTGCTGGAGGGCTACGACCGGCTGGGCGGGGTGACACCGGCGCGCTTCCTGGACTGGTACCGGGACTGGAGGGGGTGGAAGTACCCGGACAACAACGGCTTCGTCGACAACAACGGCACCCTCGACAGGGCCGAACAGACCATGACGGAACACCAGAAGCTGGACCGCTTCGGGAACAGCGCCTACGGCTCCTACCTCGCCCCCGGCGGCACGCCGTTCCCCCAGCGCGCCCTTCCGCCGGACTCCCTCAACGAAGGCGACGCCAACTACCACTGCTTCGAGGTGCAGAAGAAGTTCACGGTCCAGCAGGGGCACATCGCGGGCGCGTTCTCCCAGCCGGGCAACGGACTCCAGCAATGGCTCGACCCGGCCCTGAAGCCGAGCGACATCCCGGGCACGTACGACGTCGCCGCCCTCATCACCGCCGGGTACTTGATCGAACACGTCGCCGACAAGACCTTCTGCCTGCCGGACAACAACGCCGTCTGACCCCCACCCGGGCAGACCGGGCTGCGCACGGTCGGCAACCGACACCCGCCCCGCCCGGCAACGCGCCCGGCGGGGCCGGCGCAGCAGTCGGCACGGGTCTGCGACCTGCAGCGACACCGGGACGGTCCGGCCTTCGGCGCTCCCGCTCCTACCGCCGCTGCCCCTCGCTCACCAAGCGTTCTGACACGAACCCCGCATGCACCGGACCCGGCCGTCCGAAGCTCGGCGTGCGGGTTGAGCACCCTCCGCAGCACCTCCGCACCATGGCGCGGGAAAGTCCGGTGCATCGATGACTGCCGGCCCCTAGCATGCGTGGGTGAACCTTTCGCATCTCGGCGTGCCGATCGGGCCCATGATCCGTGTCCACGGCGGGTTCGCCAACCGGATGTACCGGCTCGACACCGACCAAGGGTCGTTCGCGGTGAAGGAGTTGAACGTCGTCGACCGCCGCTGGACCTATCGCGTCGAGGACGTGTTCAGGTTTGAGCGGGCGGCCTTCGCCGCCGGCATCCCGATGCCGGAGCCGATCTCGGCCGGCCACCACACGCTCGTGCACCGATGGGTCGAGGGAGAGAAGGTGCCGGAAGCACCGGTGTCGGCGGCGTACGCGTTCGAGATCGGTGAGATCCTCGCGCGCATCCACGCGCTCGACGTCGCGTGGACCCATGTGCCGATCGAGGAACCGACGTCACGGGACTGGCCCGAGCTCGCCGCGCGGGCGGCGGCGACCGGACAGCCGTGGGCCGACGAACTCGCCTCTCGCGTCGAGACGTTCCTCGCGATCGCCCACTTCGTCGACACCTGCGAACGGCCAGGCCCCGTCGTGCTGACCCACAAGGACATCCACCCGTGGAACCTGCTCGCCCGAGAGGGTCGGCCGGTGGTGCTCGACTGGGAGCTCTCGGGAATGCTCGACCTGTCCGGTGAGCTCGGCTCGACCGCGCTGAGCCTCGCGAAGGGACCCGGCTTCGACCACATCGAGCCCGCCGTCTTCCGCTCGGTCCTCGACGGCTATGTCGCGGGGGGCGGAGCGCTGCCGCCGCCAGGTCCGAGCTGGTTCGTGTTCATGATCGGCGGCTGGCTGGGGCACACGAGGTGGAACATCCTCCGGTGCCTCGCCGGTGTCGAGGCGAGCACCGGCCCTGACCTCGCGCTGTCGCACGAGTCCGTGCGCAACGGCTTGCGCGGCCTCCCCGACCTGTTCGGCCGACTTCCGGAGTTCGAGGCGCTGCTCGTGTGACAGTGACCCGCACCTGTGCCCGGCATGCGGCGCAAGGCGCGCCGGACGCGACGCCGTCGGCCACGACCTCGACATCTGGACGGACCTCACCCTCTCCACCGACTTCGCCCAGGACGACGACACGGACGACCGAGCCCCCCCTCGCCTGTGAGCCAGATCACCGTTGAGGTTGACCCTGGGTCAGGGCTCAAGCTCCTCGCAACGGCACGACGCCGACCCGGGCGTCACCGATGCGAAGGAGCACACCACCATGCCACTCCCCGATTCCGACCTTTCCGGCCCTTCCGGCCCTTCCCACCAGGACGAGAGCACCCTGCGGACCGTCGCCCTCGACGCCCCAGGGCAGGACCGCCCGGAGCTGCAGAAGGCGATCGAGGAGATCGTCGACTCCGGTTTCACCGGGGTGTCGCTGCGCGTGCACGACGAGCGGGGCGCGTGGGTCGGCAGCGCCGGGGCGGCCGAACTGGGCGGGGCCGCGAAGCCGCCGACGGACGGGCGGGTCCGGATCGGCAGCAATACCAAGACCTTCACCGCGACCCTGGTGCTGCAACTGGTGGCCGAGGGCAAGGTCGGGCTGGACACCCCGGCGGCGCACTACCTGCCCGAATTCGGGCTGGACGGGCGGATCACGGTGCGGATGCTGCTGCAGCACACCAGCGGGGTGTTCAACCACACCGGCGAGGTCTACGCCGACGGGACGGTCGCGCCGGGCATCCCCATCCCCTACGGCACCACGGGCAGGGAGTGGATGGACAACCGGTTCAAGACCTACCGGCCGCAGGAGCTGGTACGGCTGGCGCTGTCCAGGCCGGCCCGGTTCGAGCCGGGGGCGGGCTGGAGCTACTCCAACACCAACTACGTGCTGGCCCGGCTGCTGATCGAGAAGGTCACCGGCCGCCCGCTCGCCGAGGAGATGCAGCGGCTGATCCTGGGGCCGCTCGGGCTGTCGGGCACCGTGCTGCCGGGCGCCTCGCCGGAGATCCCCGAGCCGCACGCCCACGCCTACTACCGGTACGAGGACGCCGGCGAGCAGAGGACGATCGACATCACCCGCCAGAACCCCTCCTGGATCTCCAGCGGCGGCGACATGATCTCCACCACCCGGGACCTCCACACGTTCATCTCCGCGCTGCTGGGCGGCAGGCTCCTGCCGGCCCCGCTGCTGGCGGAGATGTGCACCCCGCACCCGACGGGCATCCCGAACATGGACTACGGCCTGGGCGTGTTCGTGGTGACGACGGACGGCGGCGCCACCGTCGTCTCCCACAACGGCGCCGCCGTGGGCCACGCGGCGCTGATGTACAGCACGCCCGACGGCAGCCGGACCCTGACCGCCGCGCTGAACTGCGTGGACGACGCCGGCCTGTCCATCGGCGGGGCGTTCCAGCAGGCGATGCACAGGCTCGTCGACGAGGTGTTCTGCGGCGGGCCGGCCGATCCGGCCCGGCCGACGGACTGATGTGGTGTGCGGAGCCACCGAGTTCGAGTACGAGGCAGGATTGGCGGATGAACGGAGTCACGATCGGGCAGGCGGCGGCATTCGTCGGCATCACGGTGAAGACGGTGCGGCACTACCACAAGCTCGGCCTGGCCGAGGAGCCGGAACGCGACAGCTCCGGATACCGGCGGTACGGATCGGCCGACCTGTTGCGGCTGGTGCAGGTCCGGACGCTGGCCGCCGCCGGGGTGCCGCTGGCCGAGACCGGGCCCCTGCTCGACGCCGACGCCGCGCTGTTCACCGCGAAGCTCGCCGACGTCGAACGTCAACTCACCGAACGGATCGACGAGTTGATTGCGCGGCGCGACACGCTGCACCGACTCGCCGACGGCGACCGGGCGCTACTGCCCGACCGCGCCGTGGCACTGCTGGAGCGGATGGCCGACCTCGGCTTCACCCCGGACGAGGCGGCGGCCACCAGGGAGGGCTGGGTGCTGGCCAGGGCCCTGGTCCCGGAAGGCTTCGACGACTACCTCACCCATGTCGAACACGCCCTGCTGGACAGCCGGTTCGTCGCCTTGCTCAAGCGCGGCGCCGAAGCCGCGACCTGGGAACCGGACGACCCGCGCATCGCCGAACTCGCCGCCGCCGCGGCCGACCACTTCCTCGCCAACCCCGCCCAGCTGAAGATCGTGACCGGCCTCCAAGCCCGCACCGAAGCCGCGACCCGGTACCAGCTGATCGCCCACCACGGCGAAGAACAGGGATCGGCCGAGGCCCGGCTGGTCGCACTGGTCGAGACCAGGCTCCGCTCCGCCAGCGTCCGCATCCCCAGGCCGGACTCCCCCTGACCGAGACGGGACCGATCATTCGAGGAAGCCGCCCCGGCCTACGGGGCCGGGGCGGCTTGTGCGTTTGTCGGTGGCGCAGGTGTCGGGGGCTCAGGCGCCGTACTCGTAGCCGACCGTGACCCGGGTCGGGACGACCCAGAGGCCGAACTCGATCACGCCCTCGTCGTCCGACCAACGATGCACCCCGCCCAGGACCGGGGACCCCACGCGAAGACCCAGGGCCGATGCCTCTCGGGCATCGCACTCCCGGGCATGCATGTCATCCCGGGCATGCGTGATCGTCCGGCCGGAAGCGTCGAGCACTTTCGCAGTGAGACCCGCGTTCTTGCCGGGCGCCGTCGAGAGCAGATCCGGCACCAGCGCGGCGAAGTGCGCCGGGTACCAGACGACCGCCAGCATGGTCCGGCTCCGGCCCCGGCCCGCGATGTACTCGCGCCTGACAAGCTGATCGCCGGGATCGAGGTTGAAGATGTCCTGCACGTACAACGGGGGCACCACCAGCTCGGCGGCCGTGACCCGGCTGGTTTCGCCCTCCATCAGGCTGGACCTGAGCCGCTGGACCGTGGTCAGCCGGTCCCGTCCCGTCGCGGTCGACGTCACCTCGTCCGCGACGAACGTGCCACGCGGACTCGTCCTGATGAGCCCTTCCACCATCAGCTGGTTCAAGGCCCTGCTGACGGTTGCCGCTGCGACGTTCCACCGCTGGCACATCTCCCTGTTGGTCGGGAGTTTCTCGCCTGGAACGAGTTCGCCGGTGAGTATCGCCTGCCGGTAGTGATCGGCGATCGCGGTGAACGTCTTGGATCCGGCCATGCGCTACTCCTCGGTCGAGGTGATAGTCACTCAGGAGCACACTAGTGCACCGACGTTGAAGCCGGCAGCACTTCTCCTCGCTCTACCTTCTGACCTAGGACACAGGTTGAGTGCTCTAGGGAGTTCGCAGTGGCGGTTCGCAAGAGGTCTCGCGCGACGATCTGCCGGCCGAAGGCCGGCGAGGTCGTCAAGGACCTTACGGGCACAGGCATCAAGCGCTTCCAGGTGGTGATCTACCTGGCCAAGGCCAGTCCTGCCTTCCCCGAGTTGGAGATGCGCAGCTGCGAGGAGTACGCGCTCGCCTTCGGGTGGACGGTGGCCCTCACCGTCGTTGATGACGAGATGGAGAAGCCCCCGGACCAACGCCCCCTGCTTCTGGCCGCCTTGCAGACGATCCAGAACCTGGGCGCTGGAGCGATCCTGATCCCGTCCAGGGCGACCGTCTCCCCCATCGACGGCGAGTTCGACGAATTCTCCCGGCGGGTCGAGAAGGTCGGCGGGTTCATCCAGGTGACCCGCCGATGAGCCGGCGATACGGGATCGTTCCCGCCGACGCCGCTCACGGGGCCTCGTACCCGGTCTGGGTCATCCAGGACCACAAGACCGGCCAACTGGTGAAGGCGCTGCCTCCCCGCTCCGAACCGCTGCGCTTCTACTCGTACGACCGGGCGGAACGATGGGTGAGCGCCAATGAGAAACCCCGCCCGGACTTCACGGCTGCCGGGTGACCGTCAGACACACGCCAGGTTCCGGGGGCGGTCGGAGGGCTCGAAGTTCAGCGCACCGGCTCGGGTGAGGGGGACGGGGCGCCCGCCCAGCGGTGCAGGGCGGCTTCGAGGCCGGCCTCGGCGGCGGCGGTGCTGGTGTCACAGGCCCAGGCGACCACTCCGTCCGGGCGGACGAGGACTGCGGTCGGTGTCGCGTGGTCGTCGGTCACGCTGGTCACCCGCCCGGGCCAGTCCGAGGCGAGGCGGGTGAACGCGCCGTCCGCCGTGCGGTCGAGCAGCAGGAACCCGCCGCCGTGGCCGTGGTCGACCAGCCGGGAGCCGTCCCCCAGCCACAGGTCGGGGACGTACCGCCCGACCAGCGGGTGGTCGCCGGGCAGGTCGATGCGCTGCGTCACCCCGGAGATCTTCTTGACCGCGTGGGTCGCGCCCGCCCCGGTGTCCAGCAGGTCGGCGACGACCTCCCGGAGCGCGGCCGACTTGGCGTCCCCGCGCATCACCCCGATCTGGGCCCGCGTCCAGTCCAGCACCCAGGCGCCGAGGGGGCGGCGCTCGGCGTCGTAGGTGTCGAGCAGCCCTTCGGGCGCCCACCCGGCGACCACGGCGCCGAGCTTCCAGCCGAGGTTCATCGCGTCGCCGACCCCGAGGTTGAGCCCCTGGCCGCCGAACGGCGAGTGCACGTGCGCGGCGTCGCCGGCCAGGAGCACCCGCCCCGAGCGGTAGGCCGCGGCCTGGCGGGCGTTGTCGCTCCAGCGGGTCGCGGGGCCGCGCAGCGCGGTGAGGGTGACGTCGGTGCCCGAGACCCGGCGCAGGCTGCTCTGCACCTCCTCAAGGGTGACCGGCGCGGAGCGGTCGGCGGGGCCGCCGTCGAACTCCACGGTGACCACCCGCCCGGGCTGCGGCCCGTAACGGTAGGCGCCCCGGGTCGACCACGCCCATCCGTCCGCGAGCATCGTGGGGTCGGCGATGTCGACGACCGCCAGGTGTCCGGTGAGTTCGGGGTCGGTGCCGGGGAAGCCGATGCCCGCGAGGCGGCGCACGGTGCTGCGCCCGCCGTCGCACCCGACCAGCCATCCGGTGCGCACCGTGCCGGCGGTGGTGGTGACGAGCACGCCGTCGCCGGTGTCTTCGAGCGCGGTGACCTCCACCCCGCGACGCACCGCCACGCCCAGGCGCGCGACCTGACCGGCCAGCAGTGCCTCCAGCTCGCGCTGCGGCACCATCCGCGCTCCGTCGACGGCGGTGTGCGCGGCGAGGTCGGCGTCGGACCAGTCCACGAGGTCGGCGTCGAGGACCATCCCGGCGAAGTGCCCGGTGAAGCGGGGTGCGCGCGCCGGCCGGCCGCCGCCGGGCGGCTGGTCGACCGCGCGGGCGAACGCCCCGACCCGTTCGAGCTGCTCCCGCTGCACCTGTTCGGCGGCCGGCAGCAGGCCGCGGCGGTCGAGCGCCTCGGCCGTCGGGACGTTGACCGCCCCCGCCTTCATCGACCGGTCCGGCTCGGCGAGCCGTTCGAGCACCTGCACCGTCGCCCCGGAGAGCGCCAGCTCGGCGGCGAGCACGAGGCCCACCGGCCCGGCGCCGACCACGGTCACGTCCACGTCCACGTCCACGTCCATGTCCCGCTGCACGTCCCGCTGCACGTCCCGGCTCACGGCCTGGTTCGAATCCTGGTTCACATTCGTAGTCACGAACAGTGTTCTATAAACGAACGGCGTTCGTGTCAAGCTATGATGGTCCGGTGAACCCGAGAGAGCGACGCGCGGCACGCCACCAGCCGCCGAACCCCGACGCCGAGACCGACCCCAGGCCGCGGCGCCGCAAGGCCCCCATCACCGTGGACCAGGTCATCGACACCGCGCTGGACGTCATCGCCACCGAGGGCTACGAGGCACTGACCATGCGCCGCCTCGCCGGCGCCCTCGACACCGGACCCGCCTCGCTCTACGCCCACGTCGTCAACAAGGCCGACCTCGACGAGCTGCTCATCGGACGGCTGTGCGCCGCGCTCGCCCTGCCCGAGCCCGACCCCACGGCCTGGCGGGACCAGATCCGCGGCGTCTGCGCCCAGATCCGCGACCAGTACCTGGACTACCCCGGGATCTCCCGCGCCGCGCTCGCCATGGCCCCCACCGACCTCGAAACCATGCGCGTCAGCGAAGGAATGCTGGCGATCCTGCTCGCCGGCGGCGTCGCGCCGCAGGCCGCCGCCTGGGCCGTCGACGCGCTCCTGCTGTACGTGGCCGCCTACTGCCTCGAAGCCTCGATCGTGCGCCAGCGAGCAGCACATGACGACGACGCGTGGGTCCTCGACCGCGACGAACTGCAGCGCCGCCTCACCGCCCTGCCCGCCGCGGCCTTCCCCCACACCACCCGCCACGCCGCCGAACTCACTGCCGGCACGGGCCACGACCGCTTCGACTTCACCGTCTCCCTGATGATCGACGGCCTCGCCCACCGTTAGGGGCTCTCTATCCAACTCTGTTCACACAGCTCCGCCCGCCGCCCCGGCCCGAGAACGAGGGCCGGAACGACGGGCGGAGTGACGCGCGGGTGCGGTCAGGCCTGGGCGTTGCCCGGCTGGCGGCCCGGGGCGTCGGCGGCGGCGCGCTTGAGGACGGCGGTGTTCGCGATGACGGTGCCGGGCTTGACCCCGGAGACCTCGGTGACCTGGACGCTGCGCTCGCCCAGGAAGGTGTAGGAGCTGCGGTCGAAGATGATCTCGTCGCGGGAGCCGGTGGCGGTGTTGGTACGGGCGATCGCGATGCCGGTGCGCCCGGCGGCGTCGGTGGCGCTGTCGACGAGGACGACACCGGGGATGCGGGCCGCAGCCTGGTAGAGCGCGGCGGCGAGCTCGCCGGGGACGGCCTGCTCGCGGATCAGGTCGCCGATGGTGACGAACGCCTGCTGGTCCGGCCCGCTGCCGCTTCCCTTGGTCTCGGTGTAGATCTTCTGCAGCAGTTCCTGCGGGTCGGTGGGCAGGGTGCGCAGGTAGTCGTAGGAGGGTGCGTTCAGGTGGTTGCCGCTGTCCGCCGAGAGTGCCGCGCCGCCTTCCGGGGACTTGCCCTCTTCGGTGAGCCAGCCCGTACGGCCGTCGGCCGAGTGCCAGATCTGCCGCTGGTGGGGCTTCTCGACCCACACCTTCGACGTGCCGCTGCTGAGGTCGACGGAGCCCGAGAGGTGGGAGACGGTGCTCTCGATGTAGACGTACTGCCCCGGGCGCAGGACGACGTCCGGCGCGGCCTTGGCGGCCAGCGAGATCCGCTCCACCGCGCCGGCCAGGCCTGCGGTGTCGCCCGCCGAGACCTGGATGACGGGCGCGGAGATGCGCTCACTGCCCGCGGGGGTCGCTCCCGGGCTGCCGAGCGTGGTGGCCGCCACGGTGGCGGCGAGGGCGAGTGCCGCCACCGTGGTGGGTACGGCGATCAGCAGCCGCCGGCGCTTCCTGGCCTCGGGGCGGACCGGCACTGCGGCTTCGGTGGTACGGGTGATCTCGTTCATCAGGAACTCCTCGATCTGGCGCTGCCGGCCGAGCGGGACGGCAGGTGCTCCGGCCGCCGGCAGCAGGTGCCTCAGCTCCGTGTCATCGAGCGGCTGCCGCCGCTGCGGGATGCTGGTCATCTGCTTCACTCCTTGTTCGACCGGGCCGGAACCATCCGGCCACCCTGTACTTGTCCGGCTGCCCGCAGGGGTTCCCGGCGAGTTTTCGAGGCCTGCCGCAGTTCCTTGTCGGCCAGGGCACGCAGCCGGGTGCGGGCCCTGGAGAGCCTGGAGCGCACGGTGCCGACCGGGATGCCCAGCGCCTCGGCGGCCTCGGGGTAGCTGAGGTCCGCCCACACGCACAGCGAGAACACCTCGCGCTCCCCACGGCGGAGTTTCTCCAGCGCCGTCTTGGCGGCCAGCAGCTGATCGCGGTCGGCGAGCCGGCCGACCAGCTCGTCGGCGAAGTCCGGGGCGGGGTCGGCGAGCGGCATGCGGGCGAGGGCGGCCGCATGCCGGCGGGCGGCCCTGGCCCGGTTGCGCAGCACGTTGACGGTGATGCCCATCAACCACGGGCGAGGAGTGGCCCCTTCGTCGCGGAGCTTGTCCCGCAGGCGCCAGGCCTCCAGGAAGACCACCGCCATGACGTCCTCGGCACCGGCGCGGTCCCCGCTCACCCGGACCGCGTGTGCCAGAACCGCGCGCGAGTGCTCCTGGAACAACTGCCGGAAGGCGTCCGGGTCCCCGGCTCTGATCCGTTCGTGCAGCGAATAGTCCACACCTCTGGTTGTCCGGCCACCGCGAAGCAGTTCCAGTGAGCTGCGTCACAGGTGTGCCGGCAAGCGGCGGATGCCTTTCGCGTTGACGACGGGTCCTCCGCGCAGGTGCCGATTTGAGCGGCGGCACCTGCGCGGCGGCACCTGAGGCGCTCGGCCCGGTGGCAAGCGGCTGCCACCGGGCCGTCCCCCGAACGCCACGAGGTGTTCCGGCGAACCCCCCGTTGCCGAGAACTCTGCAGCGGCGGCGCATTGTCCGAAAGAGCCCTCTGGGCAGGACATTCAAGTCGGACAACGATGTGAGGGGGCGGGAGGGGCCTGCCAGGGGTGGTGAACGTGGACGCGCGGCCGAACGGGACACAGCGCAAGGCCCGACTGGGCAGACCGGAGCGGTTCGTCGATCCGCAGGCCGGTCCGGTGGAGCGGCTCGCCTGGGAGCTGCGCCAGTTGCGGGACCGGTCGGGCGCACCGAGCTACCGCGTGCTGGCGAAGGAGTCGCACTACTCGGCCAGCACGCTGGCGGAGGCGGCGAAGGGCGAGCGCCTGCCGTCGCTGGCCGTGGTGCTCGCCTACGCGCGGGTGTGCGGCGGGGAGAAGGCGGAGTGGGAGGCCCGCTGGCTGGCGGCTTCCCGCGCCGTCCAGGGGCCGTCCGCCACGGCGCAGGACGGCGACGAGGACCGCCCGGACGGGGGCGACCCCGCTCCCTGCCCGTACCTGGGCTTGGCCGCGTTCGGCACGGGGGACGCCGACATCTTCTTCGGCCGCTCGGAACTGGTGAGCCACCTGGTCCGGCACGTGGGTGACCACCGGCTGACGGCGGTCGTCGGCGCCTCCGGCAGCGGCAAGTCCTCCCTGCTGCGGGCCGGGCTGCTCCCCCGGCTCGACGAGGCCTGGCACACCGCGCCGCTGGTCCCCGGCGACCGCCCGCTGCGGGCGCTGGCCCTGGCGGTCTGCGCCCTGACGGGCGGTGACGCGGAGGCGCTGTCCCGCACGCTGGCCGACGAGCCCGCGGCCCTGGGGATCGCGCTGGACACCTGGCTGGTCACACAGCCCGCCGACCGGCGCGCCGTCCTCGTCGTCGACCAGTTCGAGGAGCTCTTCACCACCTGCGCGGACGCCGGGGAGCGGGAGGCGGCCCTGGCCTGCCTGGCCTGGACGGCCGGCGAGCGTACGACCGGCAACGGGGCCGCCGGCGCAGCCGAGGCCCGGGTACGGGTCGTCATCAGCGTGCGCGCCGACTTCTACGACCGCTGTCTCGCCCACCCCGCCCTGGCCGCCGCCCTCCGCTCGGGCGCCCAACTACCGGTCGGCGCACCCACCCGGGCCGAGCTGCGGGACATCGTCGTCGAACCCGCGGCCCGAGCGGGCGTCGTGGTGGACCCCGACCTGCTGGAGGCCGTCCTCGCGGAGGCCACCGGCCAGCCCGGCGCCTTGCCGCTGGTGGCCCACGCGATGCGCGAGACCTGGACCAGGCGCCGCGGGGCCGTCCTGCGGCTGGCCGACTACCGGGCCACCGGCGGCATGCGGGGAGCCATCACCCAGACCGCCGAGGCCATGTACGCCGCTCTCCCGCCGGGCCACCAGGAGGCCATGCGGCTGCTGTTCCTCCGGCTCACCGCCCCGGGCGAGGGCACCGAGGACACCCGCCGCCGCCTGGCCCGGGAGGAACTCGACGGCCTCGCCGACGCCGCGACCGTCGACGACCTCCTGCACCGGCTCGCCGCCGCCCGCCTGATCGTCCTGGCCGACGGCACCGTCGACGTCGCCCACGAAGCGGTCATCCGCGCCTGGCCGCGGCTGCGCCACTGGCTCGACGTCGATCGCGAGGCCCTGCGGACGCACCGCCGGCTCACCCAGGCCGCCCTGACCTGGCACGAACTCCAGCGCGACCCGGGCGCGTTGTACCGGGGAGCGCAGCTCGCCACCGCCTGGGGCTGGTCCCGGACCCGCGGCGCGGCGCTCAACCGGCTGGAGTCCGCCTTCCTGGACGCCAGCACCGCGGCGGACGGCCAGCGTGGCCGCCGCCGGCGCCGGACGGTCGTGGCGCTGGCCGTCCTGACCGTGCTCTCCCTGGTGCTGGCGGTGACCGCGTTCGTCCAGAGGGAGCAGTCCGACGCGCAGCGCCGCGTCGCGGTCTCCCGCGAACGGGCCGCCCAGTCCAGGCAACTCCTCGAGACGCAGCCCGAGGCCGCGGCGCTGGTCGCGCTGGAGGGCTACCGGACGGCCCGCACCACCGAGGCCCGCGGCAGCCTGCTGAGCGCCTACGCCGCCTACTCCTCCAACCAGTTCACCGGTCACACCGGCACCGTGACGGCGGTGGCGTACGCGCCTGACGGCCGCACCCTGGCCACCGGCAGCGCCGACCACACCGTGAAGCTGTGGGACACCACCACCCACCGCATGCTCGCCACCCTGACCGGCCACACCGGCATCGTCAACACGGTCGCCTTCAGCCCCGACGGCCACACCCTGGTCACCGGCAGCTCCGACCGCACCGTACGGCTGTGGGACGTCGCCTCCGGCCGCACGACGGCCATCCTCACCGGCCACACCGGCGCCGTCTCCTCGGCGGCGTTCTCGCCCGACGGCCGCACCCTGGCCACCGCCGGGTACGACCAGACCGCCCGGCTGTGGGACGTGGCGTCCCGGCGTGCCCTCACGACGCTCACCGGTCACACCGATTCCGTACGAGCGGTGGCGTACGCGCCCGACGGCCGCACCCTGGCCACCGGCAGCGCCGACCACACCGTGAAGCTGTGGGACACCACCACCCACCGCGTGCTCGCCACCCTGACCGGCCACACCGGCGCCGTCGGCACCGTCGCCTTCAGCCCCGACGGCCGCACTCTGGCCAGCGCCGGCGCCGACCGCGCCGTGCGGCTGTGGGACGTGGCGTCGCACGACACCACGGCCGTCCTCGACGGGCACACGCAGGAGGTGAGCCAGGCCGCGTTCACCGCCGACGGCCGCACCCTGACCACGATCGGCCAGGACAACACGGTCGCCCTCTGGGACGTGACCGAGCGCCGACTGACCGCCACCCTCCACGAGACCAACACATCCGCCCCCGCGCTGGCGCTCTCCCCCGACGGCAACGAGCTGGCCACCACCGCCACCGACAACATCGTCCACACGTGGAACCTCAGGAGCCGCCAGATCGCCGCCACCTTCAGCGCGACGAACGACCTGGACACCCTCGCGACCGTCGCCACCTACGCCCCCGACGGCCGGACCCTCGCCATCGGCCACACCGACGGCTCCGTCACCACGTGGACCACCGCTCCGCTGCGCCCCGCCGTGACCTTCGCGGCGCACGGCCAGGGCATCATGCACCTGGCGTTCTCCCCGGACGGCCTCCTGCTGGCCGCCGCGAGCTCCGACCGCACGGCACGCCTGTGGGACGCCGCGTCAGGCCGCCCGGTGGCCACCCTCGAAGGCCACACCGACCAGGTGTCGAGCATCGCCTTCTCCCCCGACGGCCGCACCCTGGCCACCAGCAGCCTCGACACGACCGTGCGCCTGTGGGACGTGGCGACCCACCAGACGACAGCGGTCCTCCAGGGGCACACCAGCCTGGTCGCCAAGGCCGTCTTCTCCCCCGACGGCCGCACGCTGGCCACCGCCGGGTACGACGGGACGGTGCGCCTGTGGGACCTGGCCACGCACCGCACCCTCGCCGTGCTGTCCGAGAACACCAACGCCATCGCCTCCCTGGCCTTCTCCCCCGACGGCCGCACCCTGGCCACCGGCAGCTCCGACGCCACCGTGCGCCTGTGGGACGTGGCGCAGCGCCGGACGGTCGCCACCCTCACCGGCCACATCAACACCGTCTTCTCCGTCGCCTTCAGCGCCGACGGCCGCACGCTGGCCAGCACGGACGCCAGCGGCACGGTGTGCCTGTGGGACGTGGCATCACAGCAGGTCACGGCACTGCTCGTCGGTCACACCAGAGCCGTGCACACGGCCGCCTTCAGCCCCGACCAGAGCACGCTCCTCACCGCCGCCGGCGACGGAGCACGGCTGTGGCCCACGGACGCGGACCGGACCGCCGACCGCATCTGCGAACTGAGCCGGACCAACCACTGGCCCGGATCCCTCTCCGGCACCACCGCGGGCGAGGCCTGCCGGTGAGCGGACTCACGGCGGTATCACGACCTGATGGCCGCACGCTTCCGCCCGCACACCCCGAACGCCGGATGTGCCACGAAGACACCGCCAACCCCCCGTTGCGCGAATCGTCGGAGCGGGCGGGCGTGCCGGGGCGCCGGTCGCGGTCCGTCAGTTGGGCATCGGGCGCGGGCGGCTGGCGGGGGGATCCGAGGGGATGTCATCCACGCTGGGCAGGTTCTTCAGGAGCCAGTGGACGCTGTTGTCACCGCCGAGTTCGGGGAAGTCGACGACGGCGGTCTCGCAGAGCCAGAGCAGGTGCTCCTTCATGGTCCGGTGCCCCTTGGCCTTCTGCTCGGCGGCGAAGTCGTAGTACTCGAAGGTGGGAGCGGCACAGGTCCCGTCCCAGGCGGGGTCGTCGCTGCCCGGGGTCGTCATGAGGAGTTCCGCGATGGGGTAGAGCACACCGCTCATCGAGGCGATGAAGGTGCGCTCCAGGTGGTAGCGGGTGTTCCGCTGGTTCGGGTTGAAGTTCGACTGGACGTCGTAGAGCTTGTCGAGCATGGCCAGGGTGTAGCAGTAGGCGGCGTTGAAGAGGACTGCCAGGCCTGCGGCCGGTCCGGAGAAGCCCTTCGCCCGGGGATCGCTGGGGACGTTGCGGACCTGCCCGGTGACCTCGATGCCCTGTTCGATCCTCTTGAACTTCGCGTAGTGCGAGAGCTCGTCGAGGCCGGGGCGCGGGTTGACCGGGTCGATCGGGACGGTGGCCTTCTTCGGGTCCACGCCCTCGCCCTGCTCGACCACCATCTTCAGAGCGGTCTCGGCGGTGTGGAGGTCGGTGATGACCACGGGTTCGCCGCCGCCGTCGTGGTTCCAGTAGGCGCTCTCGTACTGCCAGGGGGCGTTTGCCTTCGCGTACTTCCACACGTCGTCCGGGTCGGCCTCGGTCAGGTGCTTGAGGCCGACTTCGATCGCCTTGTAGAACTGGCCGAGCGTGTTGTACTCGCCCGGTTGCGGCTTGGCGCCCTTCTCGGCGGGCAGTTCCAGCGGCAGGAACACCCGGTTCATCAGATCCTTGCTGCACGGCTCCAGGTGGAGGGTCAGCGGCGGAGTCCGATGGAGCATCAGGCTCGGGTACCTGGTGATGAAGTCCGGGTCGTAGAAGACGATCCGGTCCGCTCCGCCGAGCGCGATGATCAGGTTGCGCACCAGGCACAGGTGCAGCATCTCCTCGATCGCGATGCTGATGATCGTGCGCTGGGCGGAGATTCCCGGGTCCCACTGGCTGTGGCCCTTGGTCCCGATGGAGTAGGCCGCGTACAGGTACATCGGGACGGTCGACAGCTCGACCTGGGCCGCCTGGTACAGGTGGTCGAGCAAGGTGTCGATGTCCTCGATCGGTCGATCGGCCTTGATCGTGCCGATCGGGGTGACCGCGAAGGGGATGTCGGGCAGGCGGCGGGTGGCGGGCTTGGTGGCGTCGGTCGTCATACCTCGGCTCCGTTCGGTTCCGGGCGCTCGGGGCGCGGTGAGGGCGGTGCGGGCGGTGCGGATGGCGGACCGGCCCGGTCGGGGCGGCCTGAGTACGCGGTGTTCCGGGAGGCGAGGAGCGTGCGCCGGACGTCCTCGGTCAGCTCCGTGACGTGGACGCCGTGGTCCCGGCGGCGCAGCACCAGGAGTACGGGGCACGCGGCCGGCGGCTGCGGGTCCTCGCCGCGGGCCACCGCGGCCGCGTAGCGGTGCACGGGGTGCCGACAGGCCAGCACGCGGCACGCACGGGCCGGCTCGGCGTCGTACACCTCGGCGAAAGCCCGTTCATATCCTGCGAGTTCGACGATCAGCTGGACCCAGGGGTCGACGTCGTGGCACGGCAGGTCGTGGTCGGGTCTGGTGGTCGCGAGGTGTGACGCGAAGCCGTCGGCGAAGTGCTCCAGGGTCCAGCTGCGGGGCGGGCAGGTGTTCAGGTACTCGGTGGCGAGCGCGTCGAAGGCCTCCGGCCCCAGGAGTCGGCGCAGGGCGGGGAAGCAGGAGCGCAGGCAGGCCAGCAGGCGCAGCCGGTAACCGCGGCGGTAGATGTCCAGCCGCTCGCCGGCGGTGAGCCGGCTGGACGGTGTGAGCACCTGGGCGGTGGCCGCGCCGCCCTCCTGGTCAGGGCCGGTGGCGTGGAGGACGGCGGCCTGCAGCCAGTGCTGGAGTTCGGCCAGGTGCGCCGGCGCCCCTTCGACCGTCGACATGTCAGACTCCCGTCGAGACAAGGACGTTCGTCGGGTGGAGGGCCCGCCGGCGCGCCTTGTCGAGTTCCGCGACCAGCTCGGGGAAGGGCGGCAGGCGGTCGTCCCACTCCAGCAGGGTGGACACGGGCCCGGTCAGCGCGATCGCCGCGTCGTACAGCTCCCACACGGCCGGGGCGACCGGTCCGTCATGGGTATCGATCAGATGTGTGCCCGCGTCGGTGTGACCGGCCAGGTGGATCTGCACGACCCGGTCGTGCGGGAGTGCTCCGAGGTATGCGCGCGGATCGGTGTCGTGGTTGACGGCCGACACGTAGACGTTGTTGACGTCGAGCAGGAGCCCGCAGTCGGCCTCGATCGCCAGCCGTGCGACGAACTCCTCCTCCGGCATGGTCGATGCGGCGAAGCCCACGTACGTGCTGGGGTTCTCCAGCACCAGCGGGCGCTCCAGGAAGTCCTGCACGGTCCTGACCCGTCGCACCAGATGGGCCAGCGCGGCCTCGGTGAAGGGGACCGGCAGCAGGTCATGGGTGTTGAGCCCGGCGACCCCGGTGAAGCACACGTGGTCCGACACCCAGGCGGCGCCCACCGCACCGGCCAGCTGCCGGAGCCTCCTCAGGTAGTCGAAGTCCAGGGGCTCCACGCTGCCGATCGACAGCGACACCCCGTGCATGACCAGGGGGTGCCGCTCGGCGACCCGGTCCAGTACGTGACGCGGGTGGCCGTGGGAGTCGAGGTAGTTCTCGGAGATGATCTCCAGCCACTCGGCGCCCAGCTCATCGCCGAGGTGGTCCAGTACGTACCGGTGGTGCGGGCTGCGCAGGCCGACACCGAACCCCAGGTTCGGCAGGTCGAAGCAGGACACCCGGTCGGCCCGCTCACCGTGGTGACGCTGCGTCACGCGTTCGCCTCGTCCGACGGCAGCGGGAGCACCTGCGGCTTGCTCCGGTCGAGCCTCTTCTTCCTCCGCTCGGCCTCGTTCACTTCGTACGGCGGGACCAGGTCGTCCGGGTAGCCCTCGCCCGGGGACGGGCCGAACGGGAGGCCGGCGGCGTACATCCGGGCCTCGAACAGCTGGCGGGCGAGCTTCCAGACGCTCTTGCCCTTCAGCGGGCCGCCCGCGAACACCCGGCTGACGTTGATCGGGCTCGCGCAGCTGCCGTTCTGCCGACAGGCCTGGTCGCCCGGCTTGGCGAGTTCCGCGTCGGGGCCGGTGTAGCCGCACCCGCCCTGCCCGCGGCACTCGTTGGCGCCGTGGCACACGTGCAGGACGGTGGCACAGGCTCCCATGCCCGCCATCGGCGCCTTCTCGTCGATGTCGTGGTTCCGGCAGGCGTTCAGGCCCATGCACACGTGGAGCTCAAGGGCCTTCTGCAGATCGGCCGCGGACACGCGCGGCCCGCCGGCCTCGTGCGCGGCGTGCCGCAGCGCGATCCCGTCGTCGCCGCCGAGGATCACGCGCTCGATCTCCGCCAGCTCCTCGGGGCCCAGATCCGGGAAGCCGTCACCTTCGGCCCCCCTGCCACTGTTCTTCCTGCCACTCACGAGTACCTCCTCGATCGCCTTGGGCCAGGCGCGCACGGCAGCGCGATATCGCTGCGATGTGACGCAATGTGACGTGACGAAATGTCATGCAATGTGATGCACGCCACAGCCGCCAAGGTCATCACAGTCGGAGGCGGGCTGGATAGCGCCAAATGAGTAGCATGCGAATTATTTCTGCCACGCGCGGCGCCCGGCCGTTGTCCGCGTCGGCGCAGGGCCCCGGTGGCGGCGGGCCCCTGCGTCGACGGCAGGTGTCAGGACGGCAGGTGTCAGGACGGGAGGGTCCAGCGCTGGTTGGGGCCGCCGTGGCAGTCCCAGATCTGCAGCCTGGTCCAGTCGGCGCCGCTGCCGTCGCGGGCGTCGAGGCAGCGGCCGGAGGCCGGGTTGAGGAGGGTGCCGTCCGGGCGTGGCTGCCAGCGCTGGGCGCCGGTGCCGTTGCAGTCGTAGAGCTGGGCGGGCGTTCCGGCGGCGGTCCAGCCGTTGGTGACGTCCAGGCACTTGCCGAGGGCCCGCAGGGAGCCGTCCTGCCCGACGGTCCAGTCCTGGGCGCCGGTGGAGTTGCAGCGGTAGAGCTGGACGGCGGTGCCGTTGGCCGTGTCGGCGCGGATGAGGTCCACGCACTGCCCGGCGATGCCGGTCACCCGGCCGGTCGGGCGGGGGGTGGCCCAGCTCTGTTCGGCGCCCCCCGAGCAGGTCCGCAGCAGCAGCCGGCCGTCGGCGGCCGCGAGGCAGCGGCCGGACTCCGGGTGGAGGAGCGAGGAGTCCGGGCCCGGGCGCCACACCTGGTCGGCACCTGCGGTGCAGTCCCGCAGCCGGACGGCGGCGCCGTCGTCCGGGCCCGCCGGGGTCAGGCAGCCGTCGAGGGCACGGACGGTGCCGTCCGAGCCGACCGTGGCGTCCTGGGCCGCCGTGCCCGCGCAGCCGGCCAGCCGTACCGCCTCGTTGCCGTCCGCGGCGGCGGCGCCCGCGTCCAGACAGGACCCGTCGGCGGCGGTGATCCGCCCGGACCAGGTGGAGACGGCCGGCGAGGCCGGGACGTCCACCACGCCCTGCAGCTTCGGCGCGCGCGAGGAGGAGCCGACCGTCAGGCCGTACCGCCCGCCGGGCACCTGCCAGCCGTGCACGCCGGGATCCCAGACCGCGAAGGAGGAGCGGTCCAGCGGCAGTTCCACGTGCGTCGATCGGCCGGGCGCCAGCGTGACCTTGTCGAAGGCCTTGAGCTGCTGCGGCGGCTCGCCGGCCGCGGACGGGAAGGAGACGTACAGCTGCGGCACCTCGGTGCCGGTCCGGGCGCCCTGGTTGGCGAGGTCGAAGCCGACCCGCACCCGGCCGGCGGCGTCCGGGCCGGTCACGGTGAGGTTGCTGTAGCCGAAGGTGGTGTACGAGAGGCCGTGGCCGAAGGGGAACAGCGGGGCGGTGGCGGTCGCTTCGTACCAGCGGTACCCGACCGCGAGCTGCTCGGTGTAGTGGTAGGCGCCGTCCGTGCCGGGGTACTGGGAGGCGTCCCGGATCGGCGTGGCCGCCGCCGAGGTCGGGAAGGTGACCGGCAGCCGCCCCGCCGGGTCGGCGTCGCCGAACAGCACGTCGGCGAGCGCGGTGCCGCTCTGCTCGCCCGGGTACCAGGCCTCGACCACCGCCGGCACCGCGTCCAGCCACGGCATGGTGACCGGCCCGCCGGTGTTGAGCACCACCACCGTCCGCGGGTTGGCGCGGGCGACGGCGCGGATCAGCGCGTCGTCCGCCGGGGCGAGGTCCAGCGAGCCGCGGTCCGCGCCCTCGGTCTCCTCGTCGCCGACCACCACCACCGCGACGTCCGCCCCGGCGGCCACCGAGGCCGCCGCGGCCGCGTCGTCGCCCGGGTGGTAGCGCACCGAGACGCCCGCACCGGCCCGGGCGGCGATGCCCTGACGCGGCGTCACCACCTGGTCGGGGTAGGGGGCGACGTGCGAGGAGCCGTAGCCGCCGGTGTAGGCGTGGTCGGCCCACGGGCCGATCACCGCGACGGACGACAGGTGGGCGGCGTCCAGCGGCAGCACCGCCCCCTGGTTGCGCAGCAGCACCGTCCCGGCGGCGGCCGCCGCCCGGGCGTCGCGCGCGCCGGCGGCGGGGTCGGCGGCGGGCGGCTGGCCGCCGTCCAGCGCTCCGGTCCGGACCATCAACCGCAGCACCCGCCGCACCTGGTCGTCCAGGACGGCCGGGGCGAGCCGCCCGTCGGCCACAGCGGCCGTCAGGTCGGCGAAGTACGACGTACCGCCGAACTCCTGGTCCAGCCCGCCCGCCGCGGCGTTCACCGAGGAGTGGGTGGCCGGGTAGTCGGAGCCGACCGCCCCGTCGAACCCCCAGCGGCCCTTCAGCACGTCCCGCAGCAGCGGGAAGTTCTCGCACGCCCAGATGCTGTTGACCGGGTTGTAGCCGCACATCGCCGACCAGGCCCGGCCGTCCCGGACGGCCGCCTGGAAGGCGGGCAGCTCGATCTCGGCCAGCGTCCGTTCGTCCACCTCGGAGCTGTACGACTGCCGGTTGTTCTCCTGGTTGTTCGCCGCGAAGTGCTTCACCTGCGCCGCGACCCCCTGCGCCTGGATGCCGCGGACCTCCGCCGCCGCGACCCGCCCGGCGAGGAACGGGTCCTCCCCCAGCGTCTCGAAGTTCCGCCCGCCCTGCGGCACCCGCACGAGGTTCACCATCGGCGCGTACAGCACCTGGTAGCCGCGCGCCCGGGCCTCCCGGCCCAGCACCGCGCCGTAGGTGGTGGCGAGCCCCGGGTCGAAGGCGGCGGCCAGCGACACCGGGGCCGGCAGCGCCGTCGCCGGTTGCCCGTCCCGTACGCCGGCCGGGCCGTCGGACAACAGCAGCGGCGGGATGCCCAGCCGCGGTACGCCCCGGACATAGCCGACCGCGTACACCCCGTTCGGTGCGGCGATCCCCTGCAGCAGCGTCGCCTTCTCGTCGGTGGTCAGCTGGCCGAGGAGCGCTTCGACCCTCTGCTCCGGCGACGGCCCGACGTGCGACGGCCCGCCTTGCGACCACCCGTCGTGCGACCGGCCGCCGTGCGACTGCGGACCGCCCGGTCCGGCGACCGCTGGGCACATGCCGGAGCCTGAGGCGGCCGCCAGGAGGCAGCCGCTGAGCCCGAAACGGAGTACTCGCGTCCACGATGAGATACGCCGCATGGCAGCACCTTTCGACGAAGGCGGGCCGAGCCGGGAGGGCCGGGAAATGTGACGGCCAGTCAAATTTACGGCGCACTAACACTTACCGTCAGGTGGCGCGCAAGGGCGCATCGGAGGCACCAGCGGGCGCAGACAGTCACCGAGGGGCGCAGGCGGGCGCTCCGAGCGGAGGCCGCCAAAACAGCGCAGCGTCGTTGACGCGTCGTCTATCCGCTGTCAACGTGCCGACCCTAGGCGGACGGTGCTGCGCAACGGCCTGTACGCCAAGTTCCTCGGGGCGATCCCCGCATCCGGCCCTGGAGGTCATCGCCGGAGGGCGCTGAGCGCCGAACGGGCCGGCGCTGTCCATCGCGTGTCTACCGGCGCCTCGTACGTTCTGCCGCATCAATGTCACCGATCCTTTGGAGAGGACATGTTGCGGTTGCGAACGACCGTCCGGCCCGGCCGGGCACCGGGGGGCCCACCGCCCGGACGGCTGGTCGGAGGGCTCCGACGGATGCTGGTGGTCCTGCTGGCGGTTCTCCTCCTGCCCATCGGGGCCACCGGGCCGGCGCACGCCGCCGACCCGCCGGACCCGGCTCGTCCCTACCTCCAGTTCATCGAGCTCCTGCGGGGGAACTTCACCCGCCCGTACCGCGGGGACTTCAACGTCACGCTCGATGACCCGAACCCCGTGATGGTCAACCTCTTCGATCTGGGACACCCGGACCAGGACCCCGTGCCGGGGATGGAAACCGGACTGATCATCGCGCCGCGCGACATGTACATCTGCGGCTTCTACACCGTCCGGGCGGGCGTGAAGACGCTCTACCGCTTGGCCGACAGGGGCGTCGGCACATCGCGGACCGCCCGCGACAACTGGTTCGCACGACAACAGCGGCAACAACAAGGGCAAACCCCCACGATCCGGTATCGCGAGCTCGGCGACATCGGCGTCGAGTACGGCGACCTCAGGAACGAGTCCGGCACGGCAGGCAACCCCTTCACCTTCGAGAACAGCTGGGCGAATGTCGATGCCGACACGCTGAGGCGCGCCGTCGGAGTCCTGGAGAACGTCCTCGACGGCGGCCTGAACCCCGCGGACCAGGCGCAACGGACACCATGGTTGCGCAGCGCACTGATGGTCCTCGTCGAAGCCGTGGCCGAGGGCACTCGGTTCCAGAACGTCAGGAACGGCATCGCGGCGGCGATGCGCAGCCGGATCCCGGCACGCATCCGTGAGTACGAAACCCAGATCCTGACCTGGGCCAGGCGAAGCAGGGACTTGTGGGACGCCAACCAGGACCCAAGCAACTCCTGGTTCGCCGCCACCGCGGCCGCCGTCGGGCTGGCCGTCCTCCAGGTCCAGGCGCAGGGTCGGATCTGCCGGATACCGCGGTCGAGCGACGGCCCGTTCGCGTGCTCCCAGCCGCTGGTGGAAGCGAGTTTCAGCACCAGCCGTGACGTCTACCTCCTCCACGGGCCGTTCGTCGCCCGCATCGCGGACTTCCCGAACAACGCCAGCCTGGCCGGAGGCAAGGAGGACACCATCTCCCACCTGTGGCCGGTCCTGGGGAACACGCCGTTCGCGAACGGCTTCGACGCGGCCTTCACGCTGCCGGAGAACCCGGATGAAGTGATGATGTTCCGGGGGGACCAGTACATGCGGATGAGGGTGGACCCCAACACGGGGACCGCAACGATGACCAAGCCGCCGACCACGATCGCGGACGGGTGGCACAGCCTGGCCGGCAGTGACAGCACCGCACCCTTCACCCAGGGGGTCGACGCGGCCCTCTCGGTGACGGAGAACCAGGTCTTCCTCTTCAAGGGCGACACGTACGTGTCGCT
Organism: Kitasatospora sp. NPDC056731; assembly: GCF_040687675.1. Lineage (NCBI taxonomy): Bacteria > Bacillati > Actinomycetota > Actinomycetes > Kitasatosporales > Streptomycetaceae > Kitasatospora > Kitasatospora sp. NPDC056731. The sequence continues at coordinate 14,910 of NZ_JBFBNR010000059.1, read as the reverse complement.
GGAAGCCAACATCGGCGGTTCCACCGACCGCGTGATCAACGGGCCCAAGCCCATCGGCGACAACTTCACCGCCCTGACCCGAGCCGGCTGGACCGACGGGTTCAATGCGGCCATCCGGTGGCCAGGCTCGCAATTCTCCAACAGGGCCTATGCCTCCTTCTTCCGCGGGAACCAGTGGACCGGCGGATTCGTTGCTGCCGGCGGCACGGACGGCACCGTCATCGTGGGCCCCACGGCTCTGCGCTGGAACGTCTTGCAGGGCACGATCTTCGCCGCCGGCGACACCACCGGCATGTCGAAGATCCCGCGGATGGACGACAACGGCCGCCCGACGGACAGCCCACCGCCCCCGCCCTCGGCAGCCGGCGTCTCGCTGGTCAACGACGGCACCGGCCGGGTGGCCGACGTCGACCAGGCGAACCCCGCCAACGGCACCAAGGTCAAGGCCCTCGGCGGGAACGGGAACCCGGCACAGAAGTGGAACCTGGACCGCCAGGGCGACGGCCGGTTCGCGATCCGGACGGCCCTCGACCCCGGACAGGTGCTGGACGCCAACAGCAACCGGTCGCAGACCGTGGACGGCACCAGCTACTACAGCGCGCTCTGGCGGGACGGCGGGGGCGCGAACCAGCGCTGGCAGCTCGACACGCTGGGCGGGCGGACGTACCAGATCGTCTCCTCGGACGGCGGCTGCCTGACCGACCAGGGCGAGGACAAGGCCCTGGCCTTCTGGAGGTGCGCCGGGGCCGCCGAACAGCGGTGGCACCTGGAGGGCGGCACCAGCACCGGCGACCCCGGGGCGCCAGACTCCGCGGGAGCCCCGTTCGACGACTCGCCCGACGACCGGGGGACGAAACCCGCCTCCTCGGGCGACTGCCGGCCCGAGGGGATGGCCGCCACCCAGGGGGTGAACGCCCGGTACTGCGACGCGTACGACGGCACCGGCCGGGAGTGGGTCGGCAACAACCGCACCCGTCGTACGGTCGGGTACTTCACCGGATGGCGTGCCGGGGCCACGGGAGACCCCGCGTACCTGGCGTCCAACATCCCCTGGTCGAAGGTGACGCACGTCAACTACGCCTTCGCCAAGGTGGACGGGAATCGCATCAGCATCGGCGACGTGAACGACCCGAAGAACCCGGCCACCGGCATGACCTGGGACGGCGACCGGAACGCCATGGATCCGTCGCTGCCGTACAAGGGCCACTTCAACCTGCTGAACACCTACAAGAAGAAGCACCCGGCCGTGAAGACGCTGATCTCGGTCGGCGGCTGGGCGGACACCCGGAACTTCTACGCGATGGCCACCAACGCCGACGGCTCGGTGAACCAGGCGGGCATCGATACGTTCGCCGACTCGGTCACCGACTTCCTGGACCGGTACGGGTTCAACGGGGTCGACATCGACTACGAGTACCCGACCGCGCTGCCCAACACGGGCAACCCCAACGACTGGGACGTCTCCGATCCGCGCCGCAAGGGCCTCCAGCAGGGCTACAACGCCCTGATGAAGACCCTGCGGGAGAAGCTGGACCGGGCGGGCGCGGGCAAGGGCCGCTACTACCTGCTCACCTCGGCCGGCTCCGCGTCCGGTTACCTCGTGCGCGGGCTGGATGCCGGGCAGTCGCTGCAGTACCAGGACTACGTCAACGTCATGAGCTACGACCTGCACGGCTCCTGGAACAAGTACGTCGGCCCGCAGGCCCCGCTCTACGACACCGGGCAGGACAACGAGCTGGCCGCCGCCGGGATCTACAACGACCAGGGCGCCGACACCAAGGACTACCAGAAGAACGGCTACTTCAACGTCGACTGGGCCTACCACTACTACCGCGGCGCCCTCCCGCCCGGCCGCATCAACCTCGGCATCCCCTACTACTCCCGCGGCTGGCAGAGCGTGCAGGGCGGCACGGACGGGCTGTGGGGCACCTCCGCCATGCCGGACCAGTCCAAGTGCCCGCTGGGCGTCGGCGGCCGGGGCCCGGCCAACGGCCAGGACTGCGGTCTCGGCGCGACCGGCATCGACAACGTGTGGCACGACACCGAGGACGGCCGCGAGGTCGGCGCCGGGTCGAACCCGCTGTGGCACACCAAGAATCTCCAGGACGGCCGCACCCCCGGCTACCTGAAGTCCTACGGAGTCGACCCGGCCACCGGCGCCGGCAAGCTGACCGGCAGCTACGCCGAGAAGTACTCCGACCCGCTCCAGTCGTCGTGGCTGTGGAACGACGCCAAGAAGGTGTTCCTCTCCACGGAGAACGAGAAGTCGATCGACGCCAAGGCGAAGTACATCGCGGACAAGGGCATCGGCGGGGCGATGATCTGGGAGCTCGCCGGCGACTACACCAAGCGCTCCAACGGCGAGTGGGGCATGGGCTACGACCTGACCACCCGCCTCGACAACGCGCTCAAGGGCGCCGGGGCGTACGGCAACACCACCGGCGGCGGCAAGCCGCTGCCCTCCCAGGTGATCGACGTCAAGGCCGAGCTGGTGGACTTCCCGACCACCCTCGGGGACATGTGGCCGATGCAGCCGAAGCTGCGGATCACCAACAACTCCAAGGTCGCCCTCGCCCAGGGCACGGAGATCTCCTTCGACCTCCCCACCTCCGCCCCGCCGGTGGTGAAGGACGGGGCCTGGAAGGAGATGAGCGGCATCGTCCCCGGTCACACCGGGCCCAACGCGGGCGGGCTGAAGGGCGACTTCCACCGGGTGACCATCAAACTCGGCTACTGCGAGGACGTACCGGCGGGGAAGTCCAAGGACATCGAGATCAAGTACTACCTGCCCGTGACCGGTCCGGCGAACGTCACCTTCCGGATCGGCGGCAAGGACTACGGATCCACCGGCGACAAGCGCCGCGCGGTGACGACGGTCGATCCTCCGACGGTGTCCGGGGCCCAGTGCCAGGCCGCGCCATGGCAGGCGCACGCCTACAACCCCAACCCCTCGTTCGCGTTCTGGCAGACCGGCGACAAGTGGATCATCGAGGACCGCAACAGCGGCAACGTCCTCGACCACCCCGGCAGTTGGACCGACGCCCACCTGTCGATGAAGCAGACCGGCAACGCCAACCAGCTGTGGACGGTGAGCGAGGACGACCAGGGCTGGTACCACATCAAGTCCGGTACCAGCGGTCACGACCAGTGCCTCGGCGCCACCACGGCCAGGGGCACGCTCACGGTGCGGGACTGCGACGGGAAGACCGACCAGTGGTGGCGTCTGGTGCCGCTCAACACGGACCAGGCCACCGCGGGCAAGCCAGCGCTGGACCGGCAGGTCATCGGTGGCCCCAAGCACGGCAGCTCCTACGCGCTGGGCGGTTTCGCCGACGGGACCGACTGGTGGAAGACCCCGGCCTACCTCGCCGCCCCCGCCAACAGCGCCACCGCCTCCAGCACGAAGATCATCGCCGGGGACCCCGACGGAGCCTGGGCCTCGACGGCGTCGTGGAACGGCTTCTACTGGCGCGCCAAGTGGTGGAACAAGGCGACGGACGAGCCCGGCAAGAGCGACGCCTGGCAGAAGCTCGGCTCCACGCCGTAACCGACCCGCACTCTGAAGGGAGTTGACCGTAGCGGGCCCCGGCAGAGCATCGCCGCTCTGCCGGGGCCCGCTGCGCATCGCCGCCGGGCCTGCCGGCTCGTCCGGGTGCAGGTGTCAGAGGGGTCAGGTGTCAGGGGGTGCCGGGCCGGGTGGGCGTCAGGTCCGCGACCAGGAGTGCCAGCAGGTCCGTCGGCGCCTCGATGAAGCGGTAGTGGCCTCCCTCCAGGAGTTCGAAGGTCGTTTCGCCGCAGGCCGACCAGCCGGTCATCAGCGACGGCTCGATGCCCGTGTCCTCCGTCCAGCCGATGGCGGTGATCGGGGACGGCAGCCGGACCGGCTCGGCCACGTGGTAGCGCTTGTTCATGTCGACGTCGTTCCGCAGGACGCCGAGGTAGAGCGCGAGCAGGCTCGGTTCCAGGGTGCCGCCCAGTTCCGCGACGAGCTGGCGCAGTTCGCCGGCCAGCTCGTCGTCGTTCATGCCGAGGAAGCGGCCGTAGGGGCCGTCCTGCGGCGCGACCTCGGCGGAGACGAACACCCGGGTCGGGGCGGGGCAGCCCCTTTCGACCAGCCGTACGGCGGTCTCGTACGCCGCCAACGCGGAGCCGCAGTGCCCGAACAGTGCGTAGGGACGGTCCAGGTAGGGGCGCAGCGCCTCGCAGAGGTCGTCGGCCAGCGCCTCGTAGGTGGTGTGGGCGGGCTCGCGCATCCGATTCTCCCGGCCGGGCAGCTGCACGGGGCAGACCTCGACGCCGTTGACCGATGACGGCCACTGGCGGTACATGCTCGCTCCGCAGCCGGAGTAGGGCAGGCAGAACAGCCGTGCCGGTGCCACCGGCGACGGCTCGCGCAGGAACCACTTGTTGCGGGTACGGGCCGGCGGAGCGTTCACTGATGACCTTCCGGGTGGGGTTTCTTCTCGGGTGCGGCTGCGGTGGTGCCGGGCAGGGCCTAGCGGGTCCGCGCGGTGATCGGCAGGTGGGTGAAGCCCGCGATGATGTTCGAGCGCATGCGTCGCGGCGTCCCCGCGAGTTCGAAGCCGGTGAACCGGCCGAGCAGTTCGGCGAAAAGGATCCGCAGGGCCACCCGTGCGACGGTGTGTCCGATGCAGTAGTGCGCGCCGACGCCGAACGCGATGTGCTTGTTGGGTCGCCGCCGGATGTCGAAGGTGTCCGGGTCGGCGAACACGGTCTCGTCGCGGTTGGCCGACCCCAGCCACACGACGACCGCGTCCCCCGCGGGGATCGGCACGCCCCGGACCTCGACGTCGCGGGTGGCGTGGCGCATGAAGTGCTGGGTGGGCGAGGCCCATCGCAGTGCCTCCTCCACGCCGCTGCCGAGCAGCTCCGGGTGTGCCGCCCAGTCGTCCAGGACCGCCGTCCCGGCCAGTTCGACCATCGCCGCGACCGGTGGCTGGGCGGTGGTGACGGTCGCACCGAGCAGCAGGCTGTAGCAGTTGGACACGATCTCGCCCGGCGACAGCCGGCGTCCGTCCAGTTCCATCGTGAGCAGCACGCTGATCAGGTCGTCACCCGGTGCGCGCCGACGCGCGGTGACGACGTCCTGGAAGTAGGCGAACAGTTCGCGGTGGGCGGTCACGAGGGTGGCCTGCGGTCCGGCGGCGAGCTGGAACTCGGGGTCGTCCGCGGCGATGCAGGCGTGGGCGAGCCGGACCAGCCGCGGCCAGTCCTGTTCCGGCAGTGCCATCATGGTGCCGATCACCGCCATCGGCAGGGTCGCCATGGCGGCGGCGAAGTCGAACGGGCCGCCGTCGACCAACGGCCGGAGCAGCTCGACGATGACCCGGCGGATGGCCTCCCGGTCGTTCTCCACCGTCTTGATCGACAGCGCCTGCTGCAGCGGGCCGCGCAGGTGCGCGTGCCGGGGCGGGTCGGTCACGGCCATCTGCCGGCCGCCGGCGGGGTCGCCCTGGCCGAGGAGGTTGAGCAGGGTGCCCTGTTCGGAGGTGAACGTGTCGTGGTCGCGGAGCACCCGGTTGGCCTCGGCGTAGCCGACGACCGACCAGTAGCCGATGTCGCCGACCGGCTGCCAGCTCACCGGGGCGTCGCGGCGCAGCCGTCGCCACACCTCGTGCGCCCCGCCCGAGTGGTAGAGGTCGGGGTCGATCAGGTCGACCGGCTGCGGGGCGAGGACCGGGCATCGCGGGGTCGGGGGAACCGCCGTCATCGGGCCTGCTCCTGCCGTGCACCGTCGGCCAGGGCCGCCGCCGGGCCGTCCGGGACCGCCGTCGGGCTGGCCGGGCTCTCCGCAAGGCCGTCCGGGCCCGCCGTCCGCATCCGGGCGGTGAGGGCCGTCGCCAGCTCGGCGACGGTCGGCGACAGGTACAGGATCTGCGCGGGGAGGTCCACGTCGAACTCGCGCTGGGTGGCGACCAGGAGGTCGGTGGCCAGCAGGGAGTGTCCGCCGAGGTCGAAGAAGTCGTCGTCGACGCCGACCGGTTCGATGCCGAGGATGTCGCCCCACAACTCGGTCAGCCGTATCTGCACCTCGGTGACGGGCGGGACGAACTCGTTGGCCACGTTGCGCGGTACCCGGGTGGCGGTGGGCAGGGCGCGGCGGTCGATCTTGCCGTTGCGGTTCACCGGCAGTTCGGGACGGACGAGGATCGCCCAGGGGATCAGGTAGCCCGGCAGCCTGTCCCGCAGTTCGTGGCGCAGCCGCCGGCCGAGGTCGGCGTTGCCCGCCGGATCGGACTGCGCGGGCACGACGTAGGCCAGCAGCCGGGTGCCGCCCGCCGGATCGGCCTGCGGCAGCACGACCGCGTGCCGCACCTCGGCGAGCCGTTCCAGCTCGACCTCGACGGCGCGCGGTTCGGCGCGGTAGCCCTGGACCTTGACCTGGTCGTCCGCGCGACCGACGAACTCCAGCGTGCCGTCGGGCAGCCATCGCACGAGGTCGCCGGTCCGGTACATCCGGGCCCCCGGCTCGGTCCCGAACGGGTCGGGCAGGAACCGTTCGGCCGTTGCGGCCGGGCGGCCCAGGTAGCCGCGGGCCAGGCCCGCCCCGGCCACGTACAGTTCGCCGCACTCGCCGACGGGTACCGGCCTGAGGTCGCCGTCGAGCACGGCGACCCTGGTGCCGCTGATCGGGCGGCCGATCGGCACGCTGCGCAGCTCCGGGAGGGTGCTGCTGGTCCAGCAGGTCGTGTACGTGGTGTTCTCGGTCGGCCCGTAGCCGTTGGTGAAGAGCAGCTCCGGGTAGCGGGCCAGCAGGTGCTGGACGTGGCCCGGCGAGGCCACGTCGCCCCCGGTGAGGACGTGCCGCACGTCGGCGAACGCCTCCAGGTGGGAGCTCACCATCTGGTGGAAGAGCCCGGTGGTCAGCAGCAGGACCGTCACGCGCTCGGCGCGGACGACGCTCGCCACGTGCTCCAGCGTGAGGGCGACCGGGGGGAAGAGGACCAGCCGGCAGCCGTTGACGAGGGGGGCCCAGATCTCGAACGTGGACGCGTCGAACGCGACCGGCGCGAGGTGGAAGAAGACGTCCTCGGCGCGGACGTCCACCCAGTCCGCACCCCGGACGAGCCGGTCGATCGCCCGGTGGGGCACGCCGACGCCCTTGGGCTCGCCGGTGGAGCCCGAGGTGTAGCTGACGTAGGCGAGCCGGTCCGGGTCGCCGGGGCGGGCCGCAGCCGCCGGCCCGGTGGCCGGCTCCTGCGCCGGGCCGCCTTCCGTCACCGTGACCGTCACCGTGACGACGGTGTCGGGCAGCTGCTCCCCCAGGGCCTCTCCGACGATCACCATGCCCGCGCCGGCGTCCTTGAGCAGCAGCGCGTGGCGGCCGGCCGGGTCGTCCGGTTCGAGTCCGAGGTACGCCCCGCCCGCGATGAGGACGGCGAGCAGGGCCACGATCAGCTCAGGCGACCGCGGCACCAGCACGCCCACGACGTCCTCCTGCGCCAGTCCGGCCGCTCGCAGCCGCCCGGCGAGCCGGTTGGCGCGGTCGTTGAGCTGCCGGTGGGTCAGGGTCCGCCCGTCGCAGGTGACGGCGGGCGCGTGCGGGGCCCGCTCCGCCTGTTCGGCGACCAGCTCGTGGATGGCCCGTGCGTCGAACGGTGGCCGTCCGCTGCCGACGAACGCCGGGATGTCGGAGGTGAGGACCGTCTTGGTCAACTGCTTCCCGCTTTCCTGTACTGAAGTGTCCCCGTCGGGGTTGAACGCGCGACCGCGTGGGCCGTCGCCGTGGCCATCGCCGTCGCGGTAACCGTCGCGGTGGCCGGCGCGCAGCACGTGGTGCGCGGTGTCACCGGGTGCGTCCACCGCCTCAGACCGCCGGCACGTGGAAGAAGGTGTCGCGCGCGGCGATGCGGCCCTGCGGCGTCATCCGGAAGAAGTCCGCGAACCGCAGCTCGACCTCACCGCCGTCGTGCAGCACGCCGCGGAACAGGCCGTGCACGGCCACCTCGTCGTCGGTCGTGACCACGGTGGCCAGGGTGTGCACGCCGGCGCGGATCACCCGCTGGTCGCGGTAGAAGCGTTCCAGTTCGGCGTGCCCGACCATGGGTCGGTAGCCGGGGCGGTGGTAGCGGGCGTCCGGGGTGAACAGGGCGACCAGCGCGGGCACGTCCCCGGCGTCGACGAGCTGGTAGTACCGGCGGACCTGGGACACTCCCAGCGCCGGGGCCGTCAGGGTTTCCGGGGCCATCGGGGTCTCCGGTGTCGCGGGTATTGCCGGTGGTGCCGGCGTTTCGTCGGGATGGGAGAGGGTGTGGACCATGCCGAGGAGCTTCCTGTGATCGCTTGACCGCTTGATCGCTGTCAGAGTCGTGTACGTGGTGAGAGAGCCGGTACGGCCGCGGCGTCCGGGGCGTCCTTGAGCGCCTCGACCAGGCGCGCCGGCGTGGGTGTCTGGAACAGGGCGCCGAGGGTGAGTTCACGGCCGAACCTCACCCGCACCCGGTTGACCAGCCGGGTCGCGAGCAGGGAGTTGCCGCCCAGCGCGAAGAAACCGTCGTCGACGCCCACCGCGGGCCGGCCGAGCACCTCGGCGAACAGCGCGCACATCGTCTGCTCCGCCGGGGTTCGCGGCCCAGGCCCGGACGGTGCCGGTGCGAGCTCCGGGACGGGCAGCGCGGCCCGGTCGATCTTGCCCCTGGGCGTCAGGGGGAAGGCGTCGAGCGTGACGATCGCCGAGGGCACCATGTAGTCCGGCAGCGCCGCGCGGGCGTGCTCCCGCACCGCCGCCGGGTCGAGCCCCGAGTCGCCGGCCGGGACAACGTAGCCGATCAGACGCCGGCCGGGCGAGGTGCCCGTACCGGCGACCACGGTCGCCTGGGCGACGTCGGGGTGCCCGGCCAGCACCGCCTCGATCTCGCCCAGCTCGATGCGGAAGCCGTGGAGCTTGACCTGCTCGTCCGCGCGGCCGAGGAACTCGAGTTCCCCCTCGGCGTTCCAGCGGACCACGTCGCCCGTGCGGTACATCCGCTCGCCCGGTTCGCCGAACGGGCACGGCAGGAACTGGCCGGCCGTGCGGCGGGGGTCGTTCAGGTACCCGCGCGCCACGCCCGCACCGGCGACGTACAGCACGCCGGCCACCCCGGGCGGCACCGGCGACAGCGCCTCGTCCAGGACGTACACCCGCCTGTTGTCCACCGGTCGGCCGAGCGGGACGACGTCGGGCACGGGCTCGCCGGGGCGCAGCACCCTGCGCGTGGTGAACGTGGTGGCCTCGGTCGGGCCGTACCCGGCGACCACCACGGAGTCCGGACACCGCGCCAGGACGCGCCGGACGGCATCGGCCGGCACGATGTCACCGCCGGTCCACACCTGGCCGACCCCGGCCAGCGTGCCGGGCGACTCCTCGGCGAACACCCGGAACAGCCCGGCCGTCAGCCACAGCGCACCGACCCGGTGATCGACGATGAGCCGGTGGAGGTCCGAGAGCGCCAGCTCGCCGGGCGGGGCCACGACGACCCGGCCCCCGTTGAGCAGCGGCACCCACCACTCGTAGGTCGAGGCGTCGAAGGCGTGCGGGGAGTGTGCGAGGACTCGCGGGCCGCCCTCCTCGCGCCAATAGCGTTGCGCGGTCAGGCTGATGACGTTGCAGTGGGTCAGGGCCACACCCTTCGGCGTGCCCGTGGACCCGGAGGTGTACAGGACGCACGCCAGGTGGTCCGGGCGCAGCGGCACGACGGGGTCGGTGGCCGGCTCGTCGGCGAGGCCGGGGTCGGCGTCGACGACCACGACCGGTGTGCCGTGGGACGGTGCGTCGTCCCGGGTGGCCCGGTGCATGAGCAGCACCGCCGCACCGGTGTCGTCCAGGACGCGGCGCAGGCGGGCCGTCGGGGCCCGGGTGTCCAGCGGCACGTAGGCGCCGCCGGCCTTGCTGATCGCCAGGACCGACACCACCACGTCGACGGAGCGTTCCATGAGCACGGCCACCGTGCTGTCGCAGCGGACGCCCAGGGCGATGAGCCGGTGGGCCAGCCGGTTGGCCCGGTCGTTCAACTCCGCGTAGGACAGGGTGGTTTCGCCGCACACCACGGCGGTCGCGTCGGGCGTGCGCGCGACCTCGGCCGCGAAGGCCAGCGGCACCGTCGGGTGCGGCAGCGGCTGCGTGGTGCGGTTGACGGCCACGATGGTCCGCTGCCGTTCCTCGGGGGTGAGGAGGTCGGGCCGGCCGATCGGCCGGTCCGGGTCGGCGGCCACCGCGTCCAGGAACCGGAGGAAGCGCTGCTGGTGGGCGGTGAGTTCGGCCTCGGAGTAGAGCGCGGGGTTCGCGTCGACGTCGAGCCGGGGCTCGGTGCCGTCGGAGCGGTCGTAGACGGAGAACGAGATGTCCTCGACCGGCCCGTTGGACAGGTTGTGCACGGTGGCCCGGACGCCCGCGAAGTCCAGGTGGTAATAGAAGGACATGATGTTGGCGATGGGCCCGAACAGGACGCGCTCCGACCGGGCCGGATCCAGCTCCCTGCGCAGGTCCTCGCTGCGGTGGCGCTGGTGCCCGCGCAGGGCGGCGACCTCCTCGGCCACCTGTCGCGCGAGTGCGGACAGGCCCTGTTCCGGGTGCACGCGCAGCCGCAGCGGCACCACGTTCGCCACCATGCCGGGGACGGCCGGCCCGGAGGAGCCGGTGCGCCCGGTCACCGGCATGCTGAGCACGATGTCCCGTTCGCCGCTGAGGCGGTGGAGGTACGCGGCGACCGTTGCGGTGAAGGCGCTGGGCCAGCTCGCCCCGGCGGGTCGTGCGGCCCGCCGCAGCGCGGCCACGGTGGGCGCGTCGAGGGCGCTGGTACGACGCAGGAAGCCGTCCGAGGCGGCCGCCGAGCGGCTGGCCAGGCTGACGGGATCCGGCCGGCCGGCCAGCCGGTCCGCCCAGAACTCCCGGTCCTGTTCGGGCTGTTCCGACGCGTGGTAGGCGGCGTCGTGCGCCAGCAGGAGGCTCAGCGGCCCGAACGCCGGCCCTGCCCCGTCCCTGCCCTCGACCAGCCTGGTGTAGGTCTTGGCGACGCGGCGCGCGATGAGCGACATGCTGAAGCCGTCGACCACGATGTGGTGGACGCGCTGGTACCAGAGGAAGCGGTCCGGCGCGATGACGAACAGGGCCTGGCGGAACAGCCGGTCCCTGGTGAGCCCGAGCGGTGTGGACAGGTCGGCGCGCATCCAGCGCTCGGCCGCCCGCAGCGGATCCGGTGCCGAGGTGAGGTCGACGTGGTCCATCGACCAGTCGGGCGACGGGGTGACGACCTGCCGGGGGCCCTCGGCACCATCGGTGAGGCGAACGCGCAGGGACTCGGTCTCGTCCACCACGCGCCGCACGGCCGTCTCGAACAGCTCCGGGTCGATCGGCCCGGGGATGTCCACGTACTCGCCGGTGTTGTAGGCGGGACTGCCGGGGCGCAGGTGGTGGGCGAACCAGATGCCGGACTGCGCCGACGACAACGGCAGCTCGTGTCCGTCGCTCATCCGAGCTCCTCCAGGAGGGCCGACAGCGCGTCGGCGAAGGGTGCGGCGTGGGGCGGCGACAGCATGTCGTGGTGGTTGCCGGGCACCTCGACCACGCTCAACGCCCCCAGGGTGCGATCGCGCCACCGGGCGGGGACCACGACCGGGGCGGCGAGCACGGGGTGCTCCTCGGCGCTCGTGAACAGGTGGATCGGTGTCCGCAGCCGTGCGGTTGAGCGGTAGCGTCGGGCGGCGTCGCCGTTGGTGGTGAAGACCCCTACCATGCGCCGCAGTTGTTCGGTGCGCACGCGCAGGGGGAGGCGCTCGCCGGCGTGCGCGTCGTGGAGCAGCAGGGACAAGGCGTCCTGCTCGTCGAGCTCGTCGAGGTCTCCGACGGCTCCGGTGGGCAGCCCGGCGGCGAGCGCGAACCGGGCCGTCCCGTGCCCGTCATGGCCGTCGGGCCCGTCGGTGGATCCACCAGTGGATCCGTCGGTGGAGCCGTCGGTGAACGCGGGCGCTCCGACGTCGATGATCCCGAGGAATCCCGGGGGGTTCCCCTCCTCCTCCAGCAGGCGGGCCATCTCGAAGGCGACCAGCCCGCCGAAGGACCAGCCGGCCAGCAGGTACGGGCCGTCGGGCAGGACGGACCGCAGCTCCCGCAGGTAGCGCTGCGCCTGCTCCTCGACGGTGGCCAGCGGCGGCTCGTCGGTGTTGTAGCCGACGGCCTCCAGGCCGTAGACGGGCCGGCCGCCGGCGAGGTGCTCAGTGAGGTGCTCAGTCGGCCGCTCGGCGAGGTGCTCGGCCAGGTGGAGGAAGGAGCACACGTCGCCGCTCTGCGGGTGCACCAGGATCAGCGGCGCCCTGCGGGGGTCTCCTTCGGCCAGCGGGACCACGAGCCGGCGCAGGGCCTGCGAGGCGTTGGGCAGTTCCGCGCACAGGCCCTCGACGGTGGGATGGCGGAACACCGTGTTCAGCGGCACGGTGACCCCCCACTCCCGCCGGATCGCCTCCACGAGCTCGACCGCCCTGAGCGAATGCCCGCCCAGCGCGAAGAAGTCGTCCCGGACGCCGACCCGCGGGGTGCCCAGCACGCGCTCCCAGATCCTGGTCATCAGGAGTTCCAGCAGGTCCCGCGGCGGCAGTGCACCCGCGTCGTGGCCGTGGCGGGCGGGCTCGGGCAGGGCCCCGCGGTCCACCTTGCCGTTCGTGGTCAACGGGATCCGGTCGAGTGCGGTCAGCGTCGTGGGCACCATGAACTCGGGCAGGGTCTCGCGCAGGGAGCGCCGCAGGATCGCCAGGTCACCGGGCCCGTCCTGCCACACCAGGTAGCCCGCCAGTTCGGCGTCCGTCCCGGTGCCCCGCACCGTCACCGTGGCCCTGGCGACACCGGGCTGCGCGCACAGCGCGGCCTCGATCTCGCCCAGCTCGATGCGGTACCCCCGGATCTTCACCTGTTCGTCGGTGCGGCCGAGGAAGACGAGGCTGCCGTCCGGCAGGTACCGCGCCAGGTCGCCGGTCCGGTACAGCCGGCCGCCGTCGGCACCGAACGGATCGGGCACGAAGCGCTCGGCGGTCAGCCCCGGCCGGTTGGCGTACCCGCGGGTGACGCCGACCCCGCCGATGTGGATCTCACCCGGTACGCCGACGGGCACCGGGGCGCCCGCCGGGTCCAGCAGGTAGATCCGGAGGTTGCCCAGCGGCCGGCCGATCGGCACGGACCCTCCCGGCCGGGCCAGGTCCCGGTCGGCGTCCACGCGCCGGGTGACACAGCCGACGGACGCCTCGGTGGGACCGTAGCCGTTCCACAGCGTGGAGACCCGGTCGAGGAGCCGCCGGGCCAGGGCGGGCTGGAGCGGTTCGCCCACGCAGATCGCCTGGAACCGGCCGCCCTGCCAGCCGCCGTCCAGCAGCAGGAGCCAGGTGGCCGGTGTCGCCATGAGCGTGGTGACGCCGAACTCGCGCATCATCTCCGTCAGGCGCGGGCCGTCCACCGCGACCTCCGACGGGGCGATCACCACGCTCGCGCCCCAGGCCAGGGGCATGAGCACCTGGGGGACGATGACGTCGAAGGAGATCGAGGCCACCGAGGCGACGACATCGTCCTCGCCGAGGTCCAGCTGTCGGCCGCGGACCACCAGGTAGTTGACCACGCCCTCGTGCGGGACCAGCACAGCCTTGGGGCGGCCGGTCGAACCGGAGGTGTAGATCGAGTACGCCAGGTTGGCGGGCGTCGCGAGTGGCGGCAGCCGGTCCGCGGGCAGGGCCGCGATGAGCCCGGCCTCGTCGTCCGTCCACACCGTCGCGGCGCCGTGCTGCGGCAGCCGGTCGGCCAGGGAGCGCTGGGTGAGCAGCAGCGGCACTTCGGCGTCGGCGAGCATGAACGACATGCGCTGTGCCGGGAGGTCCGGGTCCAGTGGCAGGTAGGCGGCGCCCGACTTGAGGACGGCCAGCAGGGCCACGACCAGGTCCGCCGAGCGCGGCAGGCAGACGCCGACCAGGCGTTCCGGCCGCGCTCCCCGGGCTCGCAGGTGTCGCGCCAACTGGTTGGCGCGGCGGTCGAGTTCCCGGTAGGTCAGTCGCTGGGCGCCGCAGCGGACCGCCACCGCGTCGGGGGTCAGCCGGGCCTGCTCCTCGACCAGCTCGTGAACGCAGAGGTCCGCGGGGAAGGGTTCGTCGGTGGCGTTGGCGGCCACCAGCAGCGCTTCGCGCTCGGCCTCGGTGAGCAGGTCCAGACGCGAGACGGGACGGTCGGGGTCGCCGGCCGCGGCGTCCAGCAGCCGGAGGTAATGGCCGACCAGGCGTTCCACGCTCGCGCGGTCGAACAGGTCGGTGTCGAAGGCCACGGTCCCGGTGGTGATAGCCGACCGGTCGGCGATCACCAGGCTGAGGTCGACCTTGGCCGTGCCGTTGTCGACCTCGATCTGTTCGACCTCCGTCCCCACCAGCCGGAGGGCGGCGGCCGGGTCGGACAGGCCGGCGAACATCACCTGGAACAGCGGGTTGCGGTCGAGGCCTCGGGCCGGCCGCAGCTCCTGCACCAGCCGCTCGAACGGCAGGTCCTGGTGCGCGTAGGCGTCCACGGCGGTCCGGCGGACCCGATCGAGCAGCTCGGCGAAGCTCGGGTCGTCCGCGAGGTCGGTGCGGATGACCACGGTGTTGATGAACGAGCCCACCAGCGGGTCGAGTTCCGGACGCGTCCGGCCCGCGACAGGTGTGCCGACCGCCACGTCGGACTGCCCGCTGTAGCGGGCGAGCAGGGCCTGGAACGCGGCTAGCAGCGTCATGAACATCGTCGCGCCGTGCCGCCGGCCCAGCAGTCGCAACCGGCCGGCCAGTTCCTCGGGCACCGTGAAGGTGATCCGCTCGCCCCCTCGGTCTGGGCCTGCGGCGTTGCAGATTCCGGCGCCATGGTACGTCGGCGGGTCCGGCGCACGAAGGGTGTCGGGTGGCCGGGCCCTGGAC